>NZ_JAYWCU010000056.1:0-11681 GCF_043780375.1 Emticicia sp.
GATGCCTTATTCGGGACTTTATAAGTCTGGCAAAAATGCTATCATCGTACGAAACTCTGAGGGTTCAAGCTCAGAAATTGAAGTAAATGAAGTTATTCAAACAATTATCAATAGTAAGTCATTACTCAAATAAGCATTCTTTGCACCCATAAATTTATGGTTATATTCACTGTTTGTTCCATCAATCAGCTTGCTCATGCGTTTGTCTTGGGTGATTCAGTTAAAACACAACATCCAAGCTACTCGTTTTATATAGGTTTGGTTGATAAAAAATCGAATATTTCTTCCTTCATAAGATCGTCTTATCCGATTATTGATATAACTGAAATTGATATTCCAGCCTTCAAACAAATGGCTGAAAAATATACACACGATGAACTTACAGCCAATTGTAAACCTTTTTTTGCAAAATATTTTATTCAAAAAAATGAAAGAATTATGTATTTCGACTGTACTTCTTTCGTTTATCATTCATTAGATTTCATCGAACAAACACTTGATAGTCAAGACATTATTATCATTCCTCAACTAATTTATGCAGGCGTACACCCCGATGAAAAACAGATTTTAAATACTGGGGTTTTTCATTCAGGCTTTTGGGCAATAAAACAGTCAGACGAAGTAACACTTTTTATTAACTGGTGGAGCAATAATACTCAAAATAAAGGGTTTAGAGATTTGTGCAAAGGCTTAAATGCTGACCAACTTTGGCTCGAACATGTACCCGCTTTGTTTGATAAAGTACATATTGAAAAGCATGAAGGTTTAAATATTGGTGTTTGGAATTTACCAGAAAGAAAAATTAAAACCATTGATAATCAATTAATTATCAATAATACACCTGTCATTTCGGTCAATTTTAAGGGAATGAAGTATTGGAAAAATTATCAAAATTTACTCCAGAAACATTCTTATAAAACTATTAGAAAATTAACTCCAAATTTTGGCATTTCAAACCCAATAGAGAAACCAACTCAAAAATATATTGCCAGTAAAATTAGACAAATAAATAATCTTTTTGATTGGATTATAGATAGAATTTAGGCTATTTTAATATCAAGATGTTAGTGAAAAGAAAAATTTCACTTAAATTTGCATACGATTCCCAAACGCCATTTATTATGAATTATAAAGTCGAAAAAACTGAACATTACGCCCTCATTGAAATAGATGAGACTGCTTTTGATAAAAGAATTACCGCCGAATTTGAAAAAGTAGTGGCGGTACTTTACCGTGAAGGGCTAAATAATATGGTTGTTGATTTTAGTAAAATAACTGAAATTGATGAAGCTGGACTTACGCTGATTGGCAAAGCGACCAAAGTATGTCGCACCGAACAAGGGCTTTTTATTATTTGTACCAAAGATGATGATTTACTTGATTTGATTGATGCCGAAAAAATTCCTGAACTCATTACTTTACCAACTACTGACGAAGGTATTGATGCTGTTTTTATGAATGATTTAGAAAATGATTTCCGTGAAGAACATGATGATGAATTTGATTTGGGTGAAGAAAATGGCTTTACCGAGGGAAAATTTTAAATATTGGGCAATAATCCAAACCGTATCACTGCCCAAACAATAGTCAATTTAAAAATAATATCCAACCACCTACTAATCAGTTATGATACCATCGAACTTTATCTGTGGATTATCGGCTTATAAGAATGAATTTTGAATTATTAATACTTGGTACTGGTTCTGCCACGCCTGTACTCAATCGTCATCCATCGGCTTTTTTATTATGTATTGAAAATGAGTCTTTTTTGATTGATTGTGGCGAAGGTACGCAATATCGACTACTCGAACACAAAGTTAAATCAACTCGCATTCGTCACATTTTTATTAGTCATTTACACGGCGATCACTATTTTGGACTCATTGGCCTGCTTTCAAGTTGGAATCTCAACCAAAGGAAAGAAAGTGTAACCATTTTTGCACCGAGAGGTTTGGCAGAAATCTTGACTATACAATTTAAGCATTCTGATACAAAAATCAATTTCAAAATAAATTTTGTTGAAACCGATACTGAAAATATTCATTCGATACTCGACACCAATTTAGTTTCTGTAGAAACAATCCCCTTACATCACCGTATTCCTTGTTGTGGATTTTTATTTCGGTCGAAAGCATCTAAAAGAAAGATTTTGGCAGAAAAATTACCAGAAAACTTTCCAATCCCCTATATCAAAATGCTCAAAGATGGCTTAGATATAAGCGATGAATTTAGTGGAGAAGTTTTTCTAAACAAAGACTTTACAACTACTGGTTCGGTTTCAAAATCTTTTGCCTATTGTTCAGACACAGCTTATAATGAACTTAAAATAAATCAGTTACAAAACGTTGATGCCATTTATCACGAAGCTACTTTTACAGAATCGGAGCTAAAACGTGCCCAGCAAACCAATCATTCGACTGCTCGACAGGCAGCAACGATTGCAAAAAAAATCAATGCTAATCAATTAATTATTGGTCATTATTCTTCACGCTACAAAATTTTAGATGCTCATCTTTCGGAATCAATAGAGGTCTTTGCAAACACATTTTTAGCAGAAGAAGGTAAAACTTACAAAATTTAAAGAGATGATTGTTTCTCCAATAATTCTAGCTTTACCGTCTTTAATCGTTGGTCAAAAGTAATGTTTTTAAAATCAATTCCTTGCTCATAAGTCTCTAACAGATAATCAGTTACAACTTTTTGATGAGGCACTCTCCTACCCGTTTCCACACTCACATATTTGCTGGTAGTCCACATGAAATTTTTCAATTCGGTTTTATTTTCGTCAGTCATAAAATACTCCGTTACAATTGTATCGTCATCGAAAAAAATAACTCTCGAAAAAATCTTAACCCACTCACTCACTATTGCTGGTCGGATATAAGAAATTTGGTGTTGGTAAACCACCCAACTGGTACGATAATTTTTAAATATTTCGGAAAACTTAAATTCGTATAACTTCGCCGCTTGGTCTTCTCGGGCATTGAAATAATAATCAAAGTATTTAGAATTATTCAAATGCTGCAAAGGGTCACAGTCTTGAAAACGTATAATTGCCCTCGATTCTGTTATTTTTGGGTACTCTTTTCCTTCAATTTTTTCAAACATAACTAAATCTGTATTTGATATTCTATTTGGATATATTCAAGAATTCGACCTTTCGTTAAAAGTATAATTTATTTTGACTAAGGTAAAACTTTTGAAAACAAAAAACTTTAACAAAATTAATCTAATACTTTCTCAAAATAAATTTCAGCCAATATTTATTTTATCTTCAAGGCAAAAAATTAACATAAAGAGTTTATTATCAAATACTTATAAAAAAAATTAAAATATTCACCCATATAGTCTATAATTATTATAGATTTTATATAACTTTGTATCGTTAAACCAAAGAAAAATTATGCAAAGTTTTCGGACAGAGTTAGAAAATCCTTTAGTCGAAAAAGACATTATAGATTTAGAGCGAAAAATTAGATTATTTCGTGAAGGTAAAATCCACGAAGAAAAGTTTCGTAGTTTAAGGTTAGCTCGTGGTGTTTATGGACAACGCCAACAAGGGGTTCAGATGGTAAGAATAAAGTTACCTTATGGCAAAATGACGCTCAATCAATGGAACAGAATTTCTGATATTTCGGACGAATATTCAACTGGAAATCTTCACTTTACCACTCGTCAAGATATTCAAATTCACTTCGTAAGTTTGGAAAAAACACCTGAGCTATGGTCTAAATTGGAAGAAGAAAATATCACATTACGTGAGGCTTGTGGAAATACTGTAAGAAATATCACTGCTTCACCTACCGCAGGCATTGACCCAAATGAGCCTTTCGACGTTACGCCTTATGTTCATGCAACTTTTGAATATTTCCTCCGAAACCCTATTTGCCAAGAAATGGGACGTAAATTTAAGATGTCATTTTCGAGTACAGACGAAGATACAGCCTTGAGTTATATGCACGATTTAGGATTTATTCCAAAAATTCAAGAAGGCAAACGTGGTTTTAAAATAATGCTTGGTGGTGGCTTAGGAGCTCAACCACAATTAGCATATTTGGCTTATGAATTTTTGGATGCAGATGCAATTATACCTTTTACAGAAGCTGTTTTGAGAGTTTTCGACCGCCATGGCGAAAGAAACTCACGCCATAAAGCACGTCTTAAATTCTTAATAGCCAAAATAGGGTTCGAAACATTTATGCAATTGGTTGAAGAAGAAAAACTTTCGCTGAAAGTAAAAACCTTCAAAGTAAATACCGAAAAAGACGAACAATCGCAGTTTTCAGTCCTCAATATTCAGTCTTCAGACCTTAACATTGAGTCTTCTGAATTATATAATAATTGGCACAAAACCAATGTTTTTGAACAAAAGCAAGAAGGCTATTTTGGTGTATTTATAAGAGTACCTTTGGGCAATATTTCAAGTACAATTTCTCGTAGTTTGATTGGAAAATTATCGGGCTACGTGGCTGATGATGTGAGAGTTACGGTAAATCAAGGACTTTTGCTTCGCTTTGTAAAACAACAAAATCTTGCATATATTTATAATGTATTAAATGAGCATAATTTGGCAGCTCCTGGTGCCAATAGCATTGCCAATATTACAGCCTGCCCAGGAACAGATACTTGCAATTTAGCTATTTCGGATAGCACAAGTATTACTTTAGAGTTTGAAAAAGTGCTTCGTGAAGATTTTCCCGAATTGGTTGAAGAAAACAACATGCAAATCAAAATTTCTGGTTGCATGAATGCTTGCGGGCAACACAGCATGGCACACATTGGTTTTCATGGAAGTTCACTAAAGGCGGCGGGAAAAGTATTGCCTGCATTACAAGTGCTTTTGGGTGGTGGAACTTTAGGGAATGGTCAAGGAAGAATTTCAGACAAAGTTATAAAAGTACCAAGCAAACGTGGCCCTCAATTGTTGAGAATTATTTTGAATGACTACGAAACCAATGGTTTTGAAGGCGAATATTTTAATGATTATTATGATCGTCAAGGCGAGAAATATTTTTATACTTTATTGAAACCTTTGGCAGACTTAACGACATTAATTGATACAGATTTTGTTGATTGGGGACGTGATGAAATTTTTCAAACTGAAATTGGTGTGGGCGAATGTGCCAGCGTAATTATTGATTTGGTTGCTACAATTTTTTACGAATCAGAAGAAAAAATAGCTTGGGCTAAAGAAGCACTTGACGGAAGCCGCTGGGCTGATGCAATTTATTATGCTTATCAATCTCAAATTAATACAGCTAAGGCAATTTTATTAGAAAAAAATGTGAGCTGTAATACGCAACACGGCATTATTTCAGAATTTGACAAGCACTTTGCAGAAGAATTTGGCGGTAATTTCAAGGAACAAGTGCTACAAATCAATCAAAATGAGCCAAGTCAAGCATTCGCTCTTAATTATATCACAGAATCAGAAGAATTCTTAAAAAAATCTATGATTATTCGTGAAGCCCTTAGGAACGAATTAGAAGTAGCTTAACAAATATTTAATTATGAAAAGAATTGCCATTGCATTAAGTGAAAATATACAAATAAAATTCATCGCTTATGCAATGATTTTCATGAAAATTTCACTTTTAGGTATCTTAGCTTATAGAATCACCACAGGTATTCATGCGTTTCATTTTTCAATCGACACAATGTTTCTCTTTTTTGTGGGAATTGGTTTTGTGGCTCAATTAGTTGATGGAGCTTTAGGAATGGCTTATGGTGCTTCTTGTACTTCTATGTTACTTGGCTTGGGGGTTCCGCCTGCCTATGCAACCGCCAGCGTTCATACAGCAGAGGTTTTTACTACTGGAGTATCTGGACTTTCACACATTTATTTTGGAAATATTGATAAAAAACTCTTTTTCAGAATCGTTTTAACAGGTGTGGTTGGTGCAATGATTGGAGCTTATTTGATTTCAGATGTATTTGACGGAAAAGCAATAAAGCCATATATTGCCATTTATATGATAATTTTGGGAATTGTAATTATCTCAAAAGCATTCAAAAAACGCCCAACTGAACCCCAAAACAAAAACTTGGGTCTTCTCGGTTTTTTTGGTGGTTTTCTTGATGCAGTTGGCGGAGGTGGTTGGGGACCATTAGTAACCTCAAATCTTATTAGTAAAGGAAATGCACCAAAGGAAGCTATTGGAACTGTAAATACTGCTGAGTTTTTTGTGTCATTTTTCAGCACTGGCGTTTTCATGCTGTTTATTGATATTCAAGCTTGGCAAGCCATTGCAGGTTTAATAATTGGTGGTGTTTTTGCTGCTCCATTAGGTGCATTTTTAGTGAAACTTTTTCAACCAAAAACAATTATGATTTCGGTTGGTGTGTTAGTTGTTGTGTTGAACCTTTGGAATTTATCGAAAGCTTGGCTTTAAATCTCAGCGTTTTATTATGATTGAAACATTAGAAAAACTTTCCCTCGTTGAAAGTCTCAACTTTTTAGCCAATACATATCCAAATAAAGTGGTTTTCTCTACCTCATTGGGGCAAGAAGACCAAGTGATTACAGATGCTATTTTTAAAAATAACATCAATATAAAAGTATTTACGCTTGACACAGGGCGACTTTTTCAAGAAACTTATGAGTTGATTGATAGAACTCGCTCACGTTACAAAAAAAACATTGAAATTTGTTTCCCAAATACCGATAAAGTTCAACAATTAACTACCGAAAAAGGCTTAAATAGCTTTTACGAGTCAGTCGAAAATAGAAAAGAATGCTGCTTTATTCGTAAAATAGAACCTTTGAAAAGAGCATTGGCTGGTGCCGAAGTTTGGATAACAGGTTTACGTGCCGAACAGTCGGAAAACCGAAACGACATGAAAATCTGGGAATGGGACGAAGGCAACAAAGTTTGGAAATTCAATCCATTGATTCATTGGACTTATGACGAAATTTTGAATTATATTACTGTAAACAAAGTTCCCGACAATCCTCTTCACCGCAAAGGCTTTGTCAGTATTGGTTGTTTACCTTGTACACGTGCCATCGAACCAAACGAACATCCAAGAGCTGGGCGTTGGTGGTGGGAAGAATCAAAAAAAGAATGTGGACTTCACGCTTGATTTACGATTTACGAATTAGAACTTGTATATTTGTGCTTTCAAAGATTGTCTTTTAATAGAAAGACACATAGAGTAAATCAAAATAAGAATAAAAAAAAATTAAGAATTCAGAAGCGAATTACTTCATCATTATGCTTTTATGTAAGCATTTGTAATTCGTATATCATAAATCGTAATTACTTTAATGAGTTCAATTTCAGAAATATCAACTGTATATCAAGCAAATGACACTTCATTTCCAAGAGAATTGGAAGACGAAGCTATCTATATTTTGAGAGAAGTAGCTTCGCAATTTGAAAAACCAGCTATCCTTTTTTCGGGTGGAAAAGATTCAATTACTGTTGTCCGATTAGCCCAAAAGGCGTTTTATCCTTCAAAAATTCCTTTTGCATTACTGCACGTTGATACTGGTCATAATTTTCCTGAAACAGTTGAATACCGTGATTGGTTAGTCAATAGATTAGGTTTAGAACTTCACGTTCGCTATGTTGAAGATTCAATCAAACAAGGGAAAGTGAAAGAAGAAACTGGTAAATATGCCAGTAGAAATGCTTCTCAAACAGTTACGCTTTTAGATGCCATCGAAGAATTTAAGTTTGATGCTTGTATTGGCGGTGCCAGACGTGACGAGGAAAAAGCAAGAGCCAAAGAGCGTATTTTTTCGGTTAGAGATGATTTTGGTCAATGGGATGCAAAAAAGCAACGCCCAGAATTGTTCGATATGCTTAATGGAAAAATTGAATTAGGCGAAAATGTAAGAGTTTTCCCAATTTCAAATTGGACAGAATTGGATGTTTGGAATTATATCAAAGAAGAAAAACTTAGAATTCCATCAATCTATTTTACGCACGAACGTGATGTTTTTGAGCGTGATGGCATGATATGGGCAGATTCTGAATTTATTAATAAATCAGAAGATGAAGTACCATACAAAACTCAAGTGAGGTTCAGAACCGTTGGCGATATGACTTGCACGGCTGCCGTTGCCTCTTCTGCCGATAATTTGGATGATGTGATTGGAGAAATCCTTTCAGCTCAAATATCAGAACGTGGAGCAAGAATTGACGACAAACGCTCAGAAGCAGCCATGGAAAAACGTAAACAAGCGGGGTATTTTTGAAACCACCCCCAGCCCCTAAAAGGGAGTTTACAATTTTTAGATTAATAAATTTTTAAATCAATAATACACCTACTACATTACTTAATTTCAGAGCAATCTAAAATAATAAATTAGGTGTTTTTTTTAAAATCCCCCTTTAGGGGTTAGGGGTATGGACATATTAAGAATAGCAACAGCAGGCTCGGTAGATGATGGAAAAAGTACGCTCATCGGTCGCTTACTTTATGAAACAAATTCTATTACAAAAGATAAAATAGAGGCTCTTGAATCAGCCTCAAAGCGTAAAGGGCTTGATTTTTTAGACCTTTCATTACTAACCGATGGATTGATTGCCGAGCGTGAACAAGGTATTACGATTGATGTGGCACACATTTATTTTAGTACGCCCAATCGTAAATACATTATTGCTGATACTCCTGGGCATTTTGAATATACCCGAAACATGGTTACGGGAGCTTCAAACACTTCGGTTTCTATCATCTTGATTGATGCTCGAAATGGCGTTGTGGAGCAAACCAAGAGACATTTTTATATTTCTTCGATGCTGCGTATCAAAAATATTGTAGTGGCTGTCAATAAAATGGATTTGGTTAATTATAGCCAAGAGCGTTTTGAAGCAATTAAAAATGAATTATTGGCAATTGCAAAACAAGTAAGTTTCAAAGGTCAGAATTTACAATTTATCCCAATTTCTTCCCTTTATGGCGAAAATTTGGTTAGAAAATCTGTTAAAACTCCTTGGTATGAAGGTCAAACTTTGCTTGATACTTTAGAAAAAGTCAGCTCACAAAACTCCGAACTTAGCACAATACAAGCTCGTTTCCCAGTTCAACAAGTAATCAGACCAAAAACCGAAGAGTTTCACGATTACAGGGGTTATGCAGGTAAAATCGCAAGTGGAAGTTTCTTGGTTGGAGATTTGGTTGAAGCATTGCCAAGTGGGCAAATCAGTAAAATAAAAACAATTGAAAAGTTTGGCGAACAATTAGAAATTGGCAAAGCCAAAGAATCAGTTGTGATAACTCTCGAAGACAATATTGATGTAAGCCGAGGAAATATGCTCGTAAAAGTTGGAGAAACTCCTTCTGCATTAAAAGAAATTGAAGCAAAAATATGTTGGTTAGATAGCACAATATTAAGCGTAGGGAAATCCTATCTTTTGCAGCACGGTATAAATCGAGTGAAAGCAAAAATAACTAAAATAAATACGTTGATTGATATTAAAGATATGACTTTAAATAATACTCCGCCAGCAGACGGAGGCATTAAACTCAACGAGATTGGTTGGATTACTGTAAAAACAGCTAATCCTATTTATGCAGATAAATATGAAGACAACCCTGCCAATGGTTCATTTATTTTGATTGACGAAATGAGCAACAGCACAGTAGGCGTCGGTTTTGTAGAATAAAGACACTTAGTTCAACATATATTAATTACTCATCAACTAACTTCCGAAAACATTTAGTTTAGGTAAGTTGAAAAATAGACGGCTGATTGGCTGTCTTTTTTTTATGCGTAAATTTAAAAAATCTTTTTTTGCTGTACTTTTTTCAAAAAAGAAGATTTGTTTGTGATAAAAAAAAATCTCCATACACCCCATTTTAATTTTGAAGGAATGCTATTATTATCATTTACAATTTACTCTTAGGTAGCACAATATAATCTTCTACGATATTTACTTCCTCTTCGTCATTTGATTTTTCTATATAAAATGATTTTGCTCGTTTGAACCAGCCTCTGTTTGAACGGGCATCCTTACGGGTACGGTAATAACGAAGTCGATACTCAACATAGGGATTGACAATATCTTCGGGATGTTCAAAACTATTCGCAATTTTTATATCTTCAATTGATAAATTACCATCTTGTTTAACACCGATAATTTTTTCAAAAGCCACAATATTTTTATTTTCTCGACCTTCACCTGCATTTATAAGGTGGTCAATCAAAACTTCAGCTACTTCTTGGCTTGTAAAACGATTTCCATAATACCGATCCCAATAATAATGACGATGAATATAAAGTGCTTCACTTTTTGTAAATATTTTATCTCCCCAAATGGGCTTATGAATACCATAACCTTCCCCTTCAAACTTCAATAGTTTGGGGGCATATTTATTGAAAGAAGCTCCTTGGTTAATAAAAATTACGCATATAAAGGATAGTATGCTGATAGCCAGCAAAGAGAAAATTGCTTTTTTGAGATTCATTGTATATTGTTTTTTCAGACAAAGCAGAGATGTACAAAAATTGTACCACGCAATAGCGTTATGAGAACTATAGATGTTGTATTGAATAATTCCCTAAGTTTTCGTACCTTTTCCGCAGTTTTAACGTATAAAATATGGAATGGGGTACAAGAAATAAACAAATTGCCAGCCTAAATTTTGATTTACTTGCTTGGCAAAAGTGTTATAATCGAAATCAACGTGAGTATATCCGTAGGCGTTTGCGAGCCATTAAGATGTATTCGGAAGGAAAATCTCGCATTGAGATAATCCAGACTTTATCAATAAGTCACAAAACCTTGAGTGGCTATCTTGATATGTATATTTTGGGTGGCTTAGATGGCTTGACAAGTCCAATTGTAAAACCACGTTTGCAAGCACTTAGTAAACAACAACAAGAAAAGCTACGAGTAATGATTCTACTTGAAAGTCCACAAACATACTCAAAAAAAGAGCAATTTGGACTTTAGCTCTCTTGGTGGCAGTTCTTAAAGACCTTTATTTGATAACACTTAGCATTTCAACGGTATGGCTTTATTTACGCAAAATGAAGCTATCTCATCAGAAGGCTTGTCACCATTATATCAATGAGGATAAAACCGAAATTCGACTGTATGCTCTAAATTTAATCGACCATTTGGTTGCTTGTGGAGAAGATACCAAATTGATTTTCATAGATGAATTCAGTATCTGCACTCGTCCAAGCACTCATTATATGTGGGGACAACAAGGTAAACAACCACAAGTAAAGTCGAATGAAAAGAACCGTACTCGGACAAATGGATTTGTTAGTGTTGATGCTTTTTCAGGTGAAATATCTGTTTGGCAAAACACAGTAGCTAAATCTGAACAAGTAGCCGAATTTTGTTTAATTCAAGCTCGAATGGCTCAAAAAAAAGGTTCTTTAAAACTGAAAATCGTTTTAGATAACAATAAAACACATCTTCAAAAGATGAAAAATATAGTCCAGAAAAGTTTAATAGATAACAATTTAAAGATTCAAATTGAGTTCATTCATACTGCAAGATATGCTCCAAAATACAATCCAGCAGAGTATATGATTACTGTTATTAGAAAAAAAGCAACTCATCATTTACCTTGTGATTTCACTATTGAACAAGTTTATCAAAGAATGAACAAGATTATTCAAGAGGAAACAATACAAACCAAAGAGCAAGTTTGGAATACCATTGACCACGTTTTAAAAACAGCAATCTTGGGTAATTATTCAGTCAAAAAACTATAAT
>NZ_JAYWCU010000057.1:0-43907 GCF_043780375.1 Emticicia sp.
ATGCGAGAAAGCTTTCGCCCAAAATCATTTGATTTTGTACTAAATCTTTTTACAAGTTTTGGTTATTTTGAAGATAATTATGACAATTTTCGAGCCATAAAAGCTGTTTCCGAAAATTTAAAATTTGGGGGGAAATTAGTGCTTGATTATATGAATAGTGTGAAAGCAGTTAAAAATCTGGTGAAATATTATGAAAAAGAAGTGGATGGAATAAAGTTCGTAATTACGAAAGAAATAGAAAACGGTTTTATTGTGAAAAACATTGATTTCGACTATGAAAATGAGCACTATCATTTCCAAGAGCGAGTGAAAGTACTTAATTTTGAGGATTTTAAATATTATTTCAAAGCCGCAGGAATGACTTGTAAGCTCTGTTTTGGCAGTTATCGCTTAGAACCTTTTGATGTTGAAAATTCTGATAGAATGATTTTTGTAGTTGAAAAGAATTGGCAGTAGTTATCAATGAAATAAACTGATTTCTCCCATATCAATACAATTTTCTAATAAATCAAGATTTGTCTTTTGTAATTTTGGGTGAATAAACTTGCCAGCAACTTCGCAGAGTGGTACTAAAACAAACCGTCGTTTTTGAATAAAAGGATGTGGGATTATCAGATTTTCGGTCGAAATTATTTTATTAGCATAATATAAGATATCAATATCAATAATTCTTGCCCCCCATTTTATCTCTCGCACACGCCCCATTTTTTTCTCAATTGCTAAAATCAAACTTAAAACTTTATCGGGAGTGTATGCTGTTTCAATTTCAATTACTTGATTCAAAAAAGCATTTTGTTCAGTAAGTCCCCAAGCAGCCGTTTCATAAATTCTGGACTGTGAAGTAATTAAGCCCATTTTTTTTTCAACAAATTGTCGAGCAATCGAGAGATTTTCTTCTCGATTGCCTAAGTTAGAACCTAAGCCGAAATAGGCTTTACTAAGTTTCAATTAAGCAATTGTTAAGTTAAAAGAATGAATAGCCTCTGCAATTTTAGGAAGCAAAGAAGGTTTTTTCTCGAAAGCATTACCTATAACAATGACATCGGCACCAGCTTCAAGGGCGGCTTGAGCTTTTTCAACAGAATTAATTCCTCCACCAACAATAATGGGAACTTCTATATTGTCTCGAACCCGACGAATCATTTTGGGTGAAACAGGATACATTGCCCCACTTCCACCGTCTAAATAAATAAGTTTTAGCCCTAACATTTCTCCAGCCATTGCTGTACAAGCTGCCACATCTGGTTTATCATGCGGAATCGGAGTCGTATTACTGATGTATGAAACGGTTGTTTGTCGTCCGCTATCAACCAAAATATAACCTGTTGGCAAAACTTCTAAACCACTTTTTTTCAGTAACGGAGCGGCAATGACGTGCTGACCGATAAGGAAGTCAGGATTTCGTCCAGAAATTAGAGAAAGTAACAAAATTGCATCGGCTGAAGGCTCAATGTGAAGGCTATTTCCTGGAAAAATAATAACGGGAATATTGGTTTTTTGACGAATGGTTTCAATCATTTCGCCCATGATATTTTTCGTAATTAGGCTTCCGCCAACCAAGAAAAAATCAACTTTATTTTCAACACAAACATACAAAAAGTCATCAAAGTTTTCATCCTCAACTTTATCTGGGTCGAGCAAAACAGCCAATGATTTTTTTTGCAATTGCCTGTTAATCAGTATTTTATTAAGAATTTGATTCGGCATTGTTGGTGGATCTGTTTTCCATTAACCCTAATAATTTATCTTTTGCAATAGTCAGTAAAAGCGACATTGCGGCACCTTTCAAGGTAGTCATTAAAACAGAATCTTGTTCGTCTTTCTCTTCCTCAATCACAATTGGGAGAGTGTTGCGTCGTTGTTTTGTAGCGGCGGGTAACAAAAGCTCTGTTATGGCATAAGCAGCCACAATAACCCCACCAATGACAAGGGTATTTTTGCCAATTTTTTTCAAGTCGCCAATCTGCGTTTCGATTGCTCCCAAATATTTATTAATTGACTCCTGCAAAAGCTCTTTGCGTTCGTCACGGCTTCCTTTTGGAGGCACAATCGGTATTTTCGTGGTTCTTTCCTTTGTTGTTTTCACTTTTATCACAGAATTTTAATCAAAAGTATTGAAAAAAGGTAAAAGATGAAAGGTAGATGATTGATTTATGAGTTTATTACAGGAAAATAGAATAATATTATATGAATTTAGTAATTTTGGTTGATTATTTTTAAACGATTAAATGTACTTGCATCAACAAAACGGATTAGCCGCCTTTTAAAATATTTTATCAGTATTATCAAAAACGATTTATTAAATTATGAAAAACCCTCTTTTAACATTACTTCTCTCCTTGCAATTGGGTATTGTACTTCTTTTTGCGTGCAATAAAAAGCAAATAGTTAGCAAATCTACTCACTCATCAACTATTGCACGTAAGGAAATTATAACAGCGGCCGACCAAGTAGCTGCTTATCTACCACTTTTGAAAGGAAAAAGAGTTGGAATGGTAGTAAATCAAACTTCAATTATTGGCAAAAAACCAAGCGTTGATAGCTTATTGAGCTTAGGAGTGAATATTGTAAAGGTGTTTGGTCCCGAACATGGTTTTCGTGGAAATGCCAGCAACGGAGCAAAGGTTAATAATGAAGTTGATACAAAAACAGGTATTCCGATTATTTCGCTTTACGGTAAATATAAAAAGCCAAGCAAAGAGCACTTAGCTGATGTTGATATTATGATTTTTGATATTCAGGATGTTGGGGCGAGATTTTATACTTATATCAATACTTTGTGTCACGTAATGGAGGCTTGTGCCGAAAATGGCAAAGAATTAGTAATTTTGGATAGACCAAACCCTAATGGATTTTGTGTGGATGGCCCAATTTTAGAAGACCATTTACATTCAGGTATTGGTATGTTTCCAATACCAATTTCGCACGGACTTACGATAGCCGAGTTTGCACAAATGATAAACGGTGAAGGTTGGATTCCAAATAAGTTGAAATGTAAACTTCGTATCATAAAGACTGCCAACTATAACCACGAAATGGCTTACGATTTGCCATTTTTCCCCTCGCCTAACCTAAATTCTCAGCAATCTATTTTGCTTTATCCGAGCATCTGTTGGTTTGAAGGTACAATTATAAGCCAAGGTCGTGGAACCTACATTCCGTTTACGGTTTTGGGAGCTCCCGCATTGAAAGGCAAATATGATTTTACTTTTAAGCCTTTAAGTATTCAAGGTATGAGCGAAACGCCTTTGCACCAAAATGAAGATTGTTATGGACTTGATTTAAGGAAATTTGATGCAGCTTCTTTTCACAAAACTAAGCAAATCAACCTTTCTTGGCTAATGGAACTTTACAAAGCGTATCCATACAAAGAGAAGTTTTTTGATATGAGTCAAAGCAAACAAATGGGAAATTTCAACAAATTGGCAGGAACCGAAAGCTTGAAACAACAAATAATTGACGGAAAATCAGAAACAGAAATCCGCAAAAGTTGGGAGCCAGGATTGAGCAATTTTAAGACATTGAGAAAAAAGTATTTATTGTATCCTTAATATCACAAATATTTTAGCGGTACATAAAAGCTTTAAAAACCTCTCCCTTTTTGAATAATTCCTGACTTAAAGGTAATTCCAGAAAAGCATCAGCTTCTACCAAATTGGCTAAATCTCCCGAACCGTGCCCTTCTACTGGTGTTGCCAAAATTTTGCCCGTTGGAGCATACGAAATTTTTACTTGTAAGAAAAAAGTTAGTTCGGGTTTGAACTTAAAATCTTCGGTCAGTTCGCCCATTAATTGATGATTTTCAAGACATTGCGAAACATCCAACCAATTTTTGAAATAACGATTTAAACACATAAATGTCGAAACTGGATTGCCAGGCAGAGCAAAAACCGTTGTTCCGTTGTGTGCTTTTCCAAACCAAAAAGGCTTCCCAGGGCGTTGCGAAACTTTATGAAAAAGTTTTTTAACGCCTTGATTTTCAAGAGCTTGTGGCACAAAATCAAATTTTCCTGCCGAAACACCACCACTCAAAATCAACACATCGAAAGTTTCGATAAATTCAGCAATTTTTTTTTCGATAATTGCTTGATTATCAGGTAATAACACATTTTCTGTTTCGAGTCCCCAGTTTTTGAGCGAAGCCTGTAAAGCAAAACCATTTGATGTTCGGATTTGGTGCGGTAATGGCTTTTCGGTAATCGGCACAATTTCTTCGCCTGTGGAAATAACTACTGCACGGAGTTTTCGTTGAACCAAAATTTCATTTTTACCTATCGTAGCTGCAACGCCAATTTCGGATGGAGAAAGTTTTCGACCTTTTGGCACAATTACCTCGCCTGTTTTTCGGTCTGAACTTTGTGGATGAATATTTTGTCCTTCCCGAAATTCTGAATAATCAGCCACCAATTGCACAGTTTTTCTCGAGATTGATAAATCTTCGTAACGAATAACCATATCTGTATTCAGTGGAATCATTGCTCCCGTCATTACTTCTATGCAATTTTGGGTATTTTGTAAGGTTTTTTGTGGATTTCCTGCGGCCGCTGTTGCTTCAATTTCAAAAGAAGTTTGACCAGCTTTGAGTTGGATAAACTGAATCGCAATGCCGTCCATTGTCACTCTATTGAAAGGTGGAAAATCTCGGTCAGCACATAAATCCTCGGCTAAAATTCGTCCCAAAGCATCATCAATTGATACTTTTTCAGTAGCGATATTGATGGTATTTTCTAAAATTATTCGTTCGGCTTCTTCGACAGTTATCATAAAATATTTTTATTGGGAGTAACAAATTACCAGATTTTTCACGAATTATTTGGCAAAAACTCTCAAAATTCACTTCATTCGTATACTAATCATCAAAATATAGCTTTTTGTGCTAAATTACAATTTTTATAACAATACCACTCTAAATCCTGTAATGCCAAAATCAATTCTCATAAATTGGCTTCTTACGTAATTTTAGGCGACATCCATTACGCCCAGAAAATGATGCTCTGATTTCGGCACAAACCGACAAGGCAATTTCTTCGGGAGTTGCCGCTCCAATATCTAAGCCAACGGGGCTATAAATGCGGGTTTCTTGCTCATTTGTCAATGGAATGCCTTCTTCGGTCATTCGGTCATACATTTTAATAGTACGTTTTTTAGGTCCTAAAAGCCCAATGTATGAAATATTGGTTTTTAACAGCATTTGAAGATTCTGATAATCACTTTCGTAATCATGACACATCGAAATGACTGCCGTGAAAGCATCAATTGTTGGAATATAGTCTTTCGGAACAACTTCATCGGCAAGTTCAAAAAGTGAAGCGTGCATCTTGGCAGGATTACAGATACAAATTACTCGCCAACCTAACTCTTTTGCAGCCCTCACCATCGGATAAATATCATAATTACTGCCAAATACATATAACTGAATGGCAGGAGGAATTACTTCAAGAAACAAGCTTATTTTAGTCCCATTCTGCATAATATACTCTTTTGAAACCGATTTTGTCGTAGCTAATGCTTCTTGAATTTCAGTAAAAAGATTTTCTTTTAATTCTGATAAAGGAAAAATTTCGTCGAAATGAGTTTCATTATCATATCTAAAAACATCGCCTAAGCTTATATTTGCTTGTTCTTTATTTAAACTCGTTATGGTTACAACCAAATTGGGTTTTCGTTGGTCTATGCAACTTTGAAGTTGCCGAACTGCATTGTTTGGTTTTTGTGGGTCGAGTGGAGTAATCAAAACATCAATAATACCGTTGCAGCCAAGTCCAACGCCTATTTGGTAAGGGTCGTCGTCGGTTGTGTCGTAAGTGATAAGCGTAGCTTTGTTTTGCGACATTGCTAAACGAGCTTTTTTCAAAGCATCTCCTTCCAAACAACCACCACTTATTCCGCCAATCCATTCGCCCGATTCCATGACCAACATTCTTGCTCCCGTACGTCTATACGACGAACCTACAACCCTCACTACGGTTGCTAAAGCGGCTTTGGTTTGACTAAAATCTATTTTTTGATAGGCTTCGGTTATTTGCTTAATTTCTTTCATGTATATTCTGTAAAAGGGCATTTTTTAGGGAACTGTTATCAAATATTCTATATTTTAAAACTGATTTCTTGCATCTTCTCCACCATTTTCGCTACGTGACTGATAGCAAAGTCAATATCATTTTCTTCTGTCATTCTTCCTAAACTAAATCTTACTGAACTGTACGCCGAATCATCGTCTAAACCCATTGCTTTCAAAACATAGCTTGGTTCGGTAGAAGCCGAATTACAAGCCGAACCATTAGAAACGGCTATTTCGTTGAGATTCATTAATAATTGTTCGCCGTCGATTTTGCCAAAACTTATATTTGTTGTATTAGGCAAACGGTACGTTATACTTCCATTTATTTTGGTGTTTGGAAGATTTTCTAAAATGCCTTGCTCTAATTTATTTCTTAAATCAGATAGGCGAATAGCTTCTTGATGCATCGTATTTTGGCAAATTTCGGATGCTGCCCCTAAACCTACAATGCCTGCTACATTAAGAGTGCCAGACCTCATGCCTCGTTCGTGTTTTCCACCATCTTGTTGGGCAATGATATTGAGCTTTTTTCGCACGTATAAAGCTCCTACACCTTTTGGTCCATAAATTTTGTGTCCTGAAAAACTCAATAAATCAATGTCATCTTTAAAAACATTAATTGGAACTTTTCCAACCGCTTGTGTTGCATCAGTATGGAATAATATATTGTACTGATGAGCGATTTTTGCTATTTCTTTTATGGGATAAATTATACCAATTTCATTATTAGCCGCCATCACCGAAATCAGAATTGTTTCTTTTCGAATAGCTTTTTCAAGATTTTCTAAAGAAATATTTCCTTCCGAATCAACGTCTAAATAAGTAATATCAGCACCTTTTTTTTCTAAATGCTGGCAAGTATCCAAAACAGCTTTATGCTCTGTTTTTACAGTGATAATATGATTTCCTTTATGTCGAAATGCCTCAAAAGTTCCTTTAATTGCCAGATTGACAGCCTCGGTAGCTCCGCTTGTAAAAATAATTTCCTTCTCACTGGCTGTTAGTAGGGTTGCTACTTGTTGCCGTGCCGTATCTACCGCTTCGGCAGCTCTCCAACCGTAGGCATGTGACCGACTGGCGGCATTACCAAAATGCTCGGTTAAGTAGGGCAATATTGCTTCCAAAACCTTTTTATCAAGAGGTGTGGTTGCATTATAGTCCATGTAGATGGGGTATTTCATTAAGTTTTGTATAAAATAAGCGAGTACTTATCTTGCTTAAGAACCTGTTTAAACTTTTTGTTTCTGACGAAAATAAGCTATTATTTTATCAGTAGATTCGATTTATTTTGTTCGTAGCAGAGCTACATATGGAATAAATTGAAGAAGTATAATGAAAAAAGAGTTTGTTTGCATTCGTAATTAAAAGTTTAAATAGGCTCTAAATCTGTACTCACAAAATTAACACTAAAAATTTACTAAAAATCGTATAGAGTAAACGTATTGGTTAAGATTATGGTTTGGATAAATGAAAAAAGACTTCGTTTTTGTTTTTTGTTTTGAAAAGTTTTAATTTTTTCAAGAAAATCCAAACTTTATTCGGCAAAACAACTAAAATGCAGTATGTTTTTGCGTATTTTGCTTACTCAAAACCATAAATGCTTGCAAAGAAATGCCAAAAAATTCAATTGAATCGGTTTTTACACAAGAGGTTCATAATAAATACCTTGTTTTTAATACACTTTTTTCAAGGCTTCCTTATGATAAAATGACTAAAATTGGTCAGTTAATGCCTTTTTTGCATGATTTATCAGAAACTGGGTTTGAACAAGGAAAAGAACCTAAAGAAATTATTAATAATTTCTTTAGTCAATATACCTCTATCAAAGACGAAAAAGAAAAAATAGACCTATTGTTTCGCTTCATTACTTATATTGAGAGACAAGTAGTTTTGTTTGATAGTATTGAAGATTCGGCTTTCGAAAAACTAACGCCACTCAATGGCAAAGGTACTTTGCAACATACGCTCGAGTTAGCTCAACAACAACATAAGTTGGCTGAAGTAGAAGAAAAGCTAAAAAATTTCAAGGTTCGTATCGTTTTTACTGCTCACCCTACGCAATTTTACCCCAATAGCGTACTTCGTATTATTCAAGATTTGGAAGAATTAATTCCTAAAAACGATATCAATGGTATTGACTCGTTGTTGCAACAATTGGGAAAAACGCCTTTTATCAACGACCAAAAACCAACACCTCTCGAAGAAGCTCAAAGTATTATATTTTATCTCCGCCATGTTTATTATCAAGTAATTGGCGAAATTCATGAAAAACTAAACAGCTATTTTCCAGCTAAAGAACATACTTTTAACCCTGTTTTAGAATTAGGTTTTTGGCCTGGTGGCGACCGTGATGGCAATCCGTTTGTAACAGCAGAAATTTCTAAAAAGGTTGCGATTGAGCTTCGCAGTAGTATTTTGAAGTGTTATTACAATGATTTTAAGGAAATTTGCCGACGTTTGACCTTCAAAGGTATAATGCCATTATTGACCCAAATCAGCAATCGCATTCATGCCAACATGAATGGTTTGAAAAATGATTTAACGCTTTATGAATTGCTTTCATCGCTTTACGAAGTACGAGAACTGCTCATTAACAAGCACAATTCAGTGTTTTTAGATATTTTTGATAGATTTATTCAGCAAGTAAAACTATTTGGATTGCACTTTGCCAGCTTGGATATTCGTCAAGATAGTAGCATCCATGAGATTGTAATGGAGCAAATAAACCAAAAATATGGCATTTCTACAAAAAACTATGCAGATTGGAGCAATGCCGAAAAATTGCATTTCTTAACCGAACAAGAAATCTCAATTAATGAAGATGATTTTGAAGATGCTTTAACGAAAGATACTTTCAAGACCGTTCGAGTGATTCAAGAAATACAAGCAATGAATGGCGAAAAAGCTTGCCATCGTTATATTATTAGTAATTCGACTTCAATATTTTCTGTTTTGGAAGTGCTGGCTTTATTTAGATTCTGTGGTTATAAAGATGCTGACGTAAATGTTGATGTGATGCCATTGTTTGAAACCATCGATGGGCTTGATAGTTCGCAAGCAACAATGACAAGCCTTTATCAGTTGCCTTATTACAAAAAGCACCTTGCCCAACGAAAAAACCAACAAACTATTATGCTCGGTTTTTCGGACGGTACAAAAGACGGCGGCTACGTAAAAGCCAATTGGGAAATTTATCAATCTAAAGAAAAATTGTCTCGTATATCGAAGAAAAACCAAATAGAAGTCATGTTTTTTGATGGTCGTGGCGGCCCACCTGCTCGTGGGGGTGGCAAAACACATCAGTTTTATGCTTCACAAGGGCCAACGATTGCCAATAACGAAATTCAGATTACGATTCAAGGACAAACGATTACGTCAATGTATGGTTCTCGTTCACAAGCGATGTTCAATTTTGAGCAATTGCTTTCGGCCGGAATTATCAATGATGTTTTCCATGACGACAAATCAATTATTGATAAAAAAGAGCGAAATTTGATTGATGATTTAGCAGAAGAGGGTGTGAAAAAATATTTTGAACTAAAAGAACATCCTTTGTTTGTTTCTTATCTTGAAAACAAAAGTCCTTTAAAATATTATGGTTTGACCAATATCGGGAGTCGTCCAAGTAAAAGAAGTTCGGGCAAAAAATTGATGTTATCAGATTTAAGAGCTATTCCGTTTGTAGGGTCGTGGAGTCAGTTGAAACAAAATGTTCCAGGATACTTTGGTTTCGGAACAGCTCTTCAAAAAGTAATCGAAGAGGGAAGATTAGAGGATTTAAAATCGCTTTATGAAAGTTCATTATACTTCAAAACTTTGATGGAAAATAGTATGATGGCCTTGACCAAAACCTATTTTCCGTTGACATATTACATGAAAAATGACCCAGAATATGGCGATTTTTGGAAGATTCTGTATGAAGAATACCTTTTGACCATAGAAACGATGCTCATAGTTTCTGGACAAAGTGAGTTGATGGAATCGGAGAAGTTAGGAAAATTATCAATCAATTATCGTGAAAACATTGTGTTGCCATTGCTTACGATTCAGCAATATGCTTTGCAGAAAATAGAAGAAACAGAAGACGAAAAATTGAGATTAGCCTACGAAAAAATGGTTACTCGTTCGTTGTTTGGAAATATCAACGCCAGTCGGAATTCGGCGTAAATATAAAAGTGTGACACGTTCTTAAAACGTGTCACACTTTTATCATTTGTTAGAAAATTACTTCACAATCGCCACAATATCTTTCACCAACTGCTTATGATTAAAGTCATCTTTAGGCGTGCAGCCAAGACGAACAATCACTAATTTTTTAGATGGGACTATCGCAACAACTTGACTTTCAAACCCAAGGCACATGAAAGCATCCTGCGGAAAGGCTTTGTCTTTGTGGTCAATCCAAAATTGAGCTGCATATTGCCCGTCAGAGTGTGGTGTTTCGGTTGAAGAATATTTTACCCAACCTTCGGGGAGCAATCTTTCATCATTCCAAACACCATCTTGGAGATAAAGTTGTCCAAATTTTGCCCAATCACGCCCAGTTGCATACATAAACGACGAGCCGATATAAGTACCAGAAGCATCGGGTTCAAGCACCGCACTTTTCATGCCTATTTTATGAAACAATCGCAAATGTGGAAATGCCAGATAATCGGCATGGTTCGCGAACTGTCGTCGTATAATTTCCTGCAAAATATTAGTTGTACCACTCGAATAAGACCAGACTTTGTTGGGTTCGGTGTAGGCTTTACTTTGTAAGGCATAAGCTCCTGCACCTTTCTTTCGGAAAAGCATTTGAGTGGCATCACTTGGTGAGCCATAATCTTCTACAAAACTAAGCCCGCTACTCATGCGAAGTAGGTGGTCAATCGTAATCTTTTGGCGATTATCATTTTTCCATTCATTTATTGGAGCAGCTTTTTTTATGTCAATTTTGCCATCTTTCACCATCATTCCTATCATGGCGTTGGTTACGCTTTTGGTCATTGACCAGCCTAAAAGTGGCGTTTGAGCAGTAATGTTTTGAGCATATTTTTCAGCAATTAGTTTACCATCGTGCAGTACAACAATTGCTCGTGAGCGAATAATATGTTCGGCACTTTTTTCATCAAAAGCTGCATTTAAGATTTTATCTAAGGCTACTTTATCAATTTCGGTTGATATACTCAATGAAAGTTTTTCAGTCAAAGTATCTGCCGAAGGAATACTGGGCTGCTTACGAATTTCTTCTTCCGAAAGTTCGTTTACCAAAGTGCAACCTAACCCTTTTCGATAAATAGCTTTTGTTTCGGCAAATCCATAAATATCAGCAGTTACCGTTTGTTTTTCTTTATCAACTATAATGTTAGCAAATGGTACTGCATATAAATCTTCAGACTTGATATTGTCAAGCTCTCGACCCGATACAAACATACATGAGCAAACAGTTTTTGCATCATACGAAGAACCAATGTAGGCGTATTTTATAGCAAAGTTTATAGTATAAGCCACACCTAAAGCAACAATAAGTAATACACCGTAGATGATTTTTTGTTTGTTTGACATGAAATAGATGGTTATGATTGAAAGAAACACCTATTTTTTTATAGGTATATAAGTGGCTATTTATAAAACTGATGATTGAAAATCGAAGAATATTTGGCTCTAATCTTCCAAGATATTACCAATAAAGGTATTTTTGAAAAAGAAAGCCGCCAGTAAAAATACAACCGCCCAATTGAGATAAATGTAGTAAAAATCTTCCACATCTCGATAAACATTATCTTTCACTTTCACTTTTTCTAAACGATTGATTTGCTCAAAAATATTCTTGAGTGTCTGATTATCTGTTGCTCGAAAAAACTGTCCATTACCTTCTATAGCTATTTCTCGAAGGGTATTTTCATCTACTTTCTCAGTTTCGCCATCTCTACCAACAGCTATTGTATAAACTTTTATTCCAAATGATTTTGCCAAATCGGTAGCCGTAAGTGGGTCGAGTATTCCTGCTGTATTATCGCCATCACTCAATAAAATAGCAACCTTACTCTTATTTGGTACTTCTCGCAAGCGATTGATACAAGTAGCTAAAGCACTACCGATGGCAGTTCCAGTAGTTTTTATAAGGTTACTATTGATTTCATTTAAGTATTGATTCAACATTTCGTAATCGGTCGTTAGAGGACAGATAGAGAAAGATTCTCCTGCAAAAACCACTAGACCAATGCGGTCTTGAAAGCGACCTTTGACAAATTCATGTGCAACATTTTTTGCAGCATCTAAGCGATTTGGACTCAAATCGGTTGCCAGCATCGACTCCGAAATGTCGATTGCCAACATGATGTCAATACCTTCTGAAAATTGCTCCTTGCTTTCACGCACTCGCTGAGGACGAGCGAGGGAAAGACATACACATACAATGCCCAGAGAGAATAGCAGAGGCGGAATGAAACGTAAATAGCTTATCCAGCTTGTTTTTAGTTGAGGTCTGGTGAGCGAAAGTCCTAATTTTTGTTGCCCACGGTTATAAAAAAGCCAACGAAGTAAAAATAATAAAGGAACTCCAGCAATACCATAAAGATATAGCCTTTCTGCCCAAACGAATGACCGTAAGGTTTGCCAACTAAGCCATTCTGTTGAAAACCAGTCCCACATTTTTTAGAGTTCTGACGGGGTCGCCCGTGCGATTTTGCGATTTAGAGTTCTGAATTCTGAGTTTTTCCTGAAAATTCAACTCAAAAATTAAGATTTTTGATAGCATTTCTTGCACTTCAATATTTATACAAGAGTTCGGTTTTTTTTCTGAGAAAATGAGTAATTTAGAATCGCACGGGCGAACCCGTCTAAACTCATAACTCAGAATTTAAAACAGCGTTTCTTACGCTGCCATATTTATGTAAAAGTTCGCTTGCTTTTTCATGCGAAATATTGAGTTCGTTCATCACCATTCTTACACCTCTTTCCACTAATTTGAGGTTAGTGAGTTGCATATCTACCATTTTGTTGCCTTTCACTCGACCCAGTTGAATCATTACGGCTGTTGAAATCATATTCAGAACCAATTTTTGAGCAGTTCCTGATTTCATACGTGTGCTTCCTGTAACGAATTCTGGTCCTACAACAGCCTCTACTGGAAATTCTGCTTCGGCAGCTACGGCACTTCCTGCATTACAAACAACGCAACCCGTCAAGATTCTATTTGCACGAGCAGTTTGTAAACCACCAACCACATAAGGTGTTCGACCCGAAGCGGCAATGCCAATAAGCGTATCATTGGTGTTTATGTCATATTCTTGCAAATCTTTCCATGCTTGTTCAATGTCATCTTCGGCATTTTCTACGGCTTTCCTTATGGCTTTGTCGCCACCTGCCATGACTCCTACGACCATTCCGAAAGGTACACCAAATGTTGGTGGACACTCGGAAGCATCAACTACGCCTAAGCGACCACTCGTGCCTGCTCCGATATAGAAAATTCTGCCGCCGTTCTTCATGCGTGGCACAATTTGACTAACTAAAGCCTCGATTTGTGGAATACATTTTTCGACAGCGTAAGGTACGGTTTTATCTTCGTTATTGATGCCTTCGAGCAATGCTCGAACGGACATTTTTTCGAGATTATCGTAGTGAGAAGTCGATTCAGTTGCTAATTTTTCTAAGCCAAGAGACATGGGTTCAATTATAGAATTTACGATTTTAGAATTACGATTAATAATCATAGTAATTCATTTATAATCAAGTACTTACGCTAAAAAAACACAGAAATTTCGTATTAAAATGAGACTGCTTGTTTTGGGAAACAGTCTCATTGAAAGGTCATTATACAAATCAATATTGCTCAGTTCCACCAAAGAAAAATGAACCTTCGATGGCGGCATTTTCGTCAGAATCTGAACCGTGAATTGCATTTTCGCCCATTGATACCGCATATTTTTTACGAATTGTTCCTTCTTCTGCATTTGCTGGATTTGTTGCACCAATCAAAGTACGGAAATCAGCTACGGCATTTTCTTTTTCTAAAATCATTGGAACAATTGTTCCCGAAGACATCATTTCGCACAATTCGCCATAAAAACCTCTTTCTTTGTGTACTTCATAAAATTTACCAGCTTGTGCTGCCGATAATTGTGTTTTTTTCATTGCTACGATTCTGAAACCTGCTGCTTCAATCATCGCCGTGATTCCACCGATGTTATTATCTGCCACTGCGTGTGGCTTAATCATCGTGAATGTTCTGTTGGTTGCCATTTTGCTTTTGTTTTTATTTTTTTTGCAAAACTACTTATTTTTCTTTGAAAGTAAGCATTTGGGCTGGTTTTGTGTTTTGTTAAAGTAAAGATAGATACTTTTGAAATTCTGCTCAAAGAACGAAATATTTTCACACGATTAGACCTGTGTTTGAAATAATTACCATAATTGTTCTAAACCTTAAAAATCATCTTCTTCCTATCAAACCAAACTAAAATCATAAACCAAATCAATAAATAAGTCAATGCTCCTGCCAAAGAAGCGTTTTTGGGTTCGCTAAAAAATGGCAAAATCCAATGGCTATAAAGCCATGAAACCAAACCAGTTTCTGGGTTTTCGAGATTTTCTGGTTGGGTAATTTTTATCATATTCAATACTCGTGGTATAATTCCTGAAAAGAAAAAAACCAGCATCGGGTTTACACCAAAAATGACAAAAGGTTTCGTCCAAACATCAAACCCAAGCACATCAATGATAAGATAAAGCACTCCAAGCACCAAAAGTGCAAGTCCTGCTGCATAAAATACATAAGAACTCGTCCAAAGTGCTTTGTTTATCGGAAAAAAGTCGTTCCAAAGTAAGCCAATCATTACACCCATTACTCCTGCTGATAGTAGATAAACAGTTTTTTTATTTTTTGGGAAGTTGTTAGTCAATAATTTCCCTGTAAAAACGCCTGCTAAGCCAGTTCCAATAGCAGGAAGTGTACTTAAAATACCTTCAGGGTCCCAAGTTTTTGATGTTACCCAAAGATGACCCGGTAATAAATAATTATCGAGCCAAGCGGCAAGATTTGTGCCTTTTTCAAAGTTAGCTGCCCCCACATTTGGCACAGGAACGAGCGTCATCAATGCCCAATAACCAAACAAACAAGCCAAACCTATAATAATTTGTACAGTCGTATTAGTTGTGGCATAAATAATAGAAACGATTAAATATACCACCGCAATTCGCTGCAAAACCCCAGGAATTCGGACTGAACTGAATTCCTCAAAGCCACCAAAACACAGAATCATCATCAAAGTAAATAGTCCAACGGCTACGTATAATTGTTTCTTACGGTCATACTCGCCTAATAATAAGACAGTTATAATGGCAGTGAAAAGCAAACGAATGAACATTAAAGGAATGCCTTCGAGCGAACCAAGATGTATTTTTGAAAAGAAATTGAGTGATAAACCCAATAAAAAAATTCGTAAAGCACGAGTCAGAATTTTCTCGAGAACCGATTGGTCAAACTTTTTCACTGGCATCGAAAGCACCGTAGAAATGCCAACAATGAATAAGAAAAATGGAAAAACCAAGTCGGTAGGCGTGCAACCGTGCCATTCGGCGTGTTCGAGTGGGGCGTAAATAGCTCCCCAGTCCCCAGGATTATTTACGATGGTCATGAGCATGATGGTCATGCCTCTAAAAACGTCAAGTGAAGTAAGGCGTTCTTTCATTAAAGTTTAGGGTTTGTTGATTGCTGCTGCAAGATAATCAATCCACTTGATTTTGTTGTAATTCGGCAATCAAATCAAATTCTTCGGCGAGTTTATGACTTAACCTTTCAAAAATTGAATAGAATTTCTGGTATTTTTGATGATTTACTTGATTTGGTTGATAGATTTTAGAAGATTGAATCGTTTTGGCAGCTTCTTCCAGCGAACCAAAAACACCCATTTCGGTCAAAGCTAACATAGCCGCTCCAACATTGGCACTGTCGTGGTTGTCATTGACATTTACTTGTTTTCCAAACATATCCGAAATGATTTGTGACCAAAGCGGAAGTGTCGCAAATGTGCCATTGACATACAAATTATCAATTTTTCGGTAAGTTTGAAGCAGTTTCCCGATGCTATAAATTTCGAACAAAATTCCTTCGATGGTTGCTCGCACAAAGTGTTGTTGCTCATGCGTAATGTTTATACCAAAATAAACGCCACGGGCATTGGCATTCCAAAGTGGAGCTCTTTCGCCTAATAAATAAGGTAAAAAAAGCAACCCATTTGCTCCTGCCGACACTTGGGCGGCATCTTTGAACAAATCATAGATGCTGTCTTCAAAATCAAGACCATTATTGAAATTGCCAAATTGTCGAGCAAACCACTCGAAAGCAACACCTCCATTATTAGTCGGACCACCCGAAATATAACGCCCTTTGTCGAGGAGATAATTAAAAAAACGTTGCTTTTCGTCTTGCAAAACCTCATTTCCTGCTACTCTTACTGCACCACTTGATGTTATTGAAATCGTTGCTTGCCCTTCTCCAACAACACCCGAACCCAGTGTTGCTAAACAACCATCGCTGCTACCAATAATCAATTTAGTTTTGTCCGAAAGTCGCAGCGATTTTGCCAAAGCAGGCCTAAGTCTCAGGTCAGAATTAAAAATAGAAGTGGGTTCGGAAAGATGTTCGCTCGAAATTCCAGCAAAATTCAAAGATTTTTGTTCCCACTTCAATTCATGGATATTGAAAAGCCCCGTTGCCGAAGCCAAGCTATAATCAATCAAATAATCGCCTGTGAATTGATGTAAAATGTATTCTTTCAGCGAAATAAATTTGCTGGTTTTAGCAAATCGTTCGGGGTCATGATTTTTAATCCATGTGATTTTTGCCAAAGGCGACATCGGGTGAATGGGCGTACCTGTAGCCCGATAAATTTCAACGCCCAAAGCTGAGCTTTTTAGTTCAGTTGCTTCTTTAATTGCCCGATTATCTGCCCAAATAATAGCATTGCCCAAAGGCACACCATTTTTATCAACAGGTAAAACGCTGTGCATCGATGAGCTAAAAGTGATTGACAAAACCTTGTTTTTTTTCATAAAAACAGGGTCGTTGAGCAAACCTTTCAGCACAAATAGCACCGTGATAAAAACCTGTTCGGGGTCTTGTTCGCTGATGTCTGGTTGGGCATGAAAAGTTGGATATGTGCCTTTTCGGGCAGCTACTTGCTTGCCTTTTAGGTCAAAAGCGATAACTCGTACCGCAGTTGTTTCGATGTCGATTGTGATGATTGTTTCCATATACTTAATGATAGAATGAATGAGCGAATGATAGAATGTTAAATGAATGACTATCGTTTAAAAATATTCACTCATTCATTCATTCATTCATTCATTCATTTTTCCTGTAATGCCCAGGTGTATAGCCAGTTAATTTTTTAAATGTTGTTGAAAAATGTTGTGATGAATAGAAACCCGTGTCTAAAGCAATATCGGTTAAGCTAATAGTTGATGATTTTAGGAGACGAATGGCTTCTGAAATTCTTAAATTTATCAAATAGTTGAGCGGCGAAAAACCCGAATAGGATTTTACTTTTTCGGTAAAAGCGGTTGTTCCAAGTCCCATAATGACTGCCATTTCTTCTACTGTCCACGGATAAGCAAGGTTTCCACGTAAAATCTGGTCTAACTTTTGGAAAGTCTGAGGGAAATCTCGTCGTTGGTTATCTTGCTTGCTGAGTTGTCGGGCGGTTGTAATCAGTAACTCATCAAGCAAATGATTAATACGAGTTTTGAAGCCTAATTCATTGGTAAATAGCTCATTTTCAATCTTTTGCAGAATTTCGCCTAATTGTTTGAAGTTTTGTAAAATAGGCTTTTTACTCAACAAAAAAAGTTTACCAATCAATCGTTGTTCGGATTCTGAGATACTACTCCATTCTCCCAAAATTAACTCTCCTTCCTCCGAAAAAAATCGAGGATTGATAGTAACTGAAGCCACGACACCGGCATCCCACATTTCTTTCAAACCACCAAAATTTTGTTTCGGAAAAATCAAAACGGCGTCATTAGGATAAACCGTAATCGCTTGATTATCAATAATCCACTCGAATTTTCCTTCCAAAACAAACATAATTTTCAAACCTATGCTTTCTTTCAAAGGCATAGAGTTAGGCTGCACTTGCTGAATTTTCTTGCGAAAAAATTCGACCAAGTGCGGAAATGCCTGCATTTCAGGCGATTTGCCTTTATGTAAAGAAAAATGGTTCATTTAACTGTGCTGAGTTCAGCTTCGCAATTAGTTTTTGAATTTTACTGCAGTATAGAGTTGCAAACTCGCCATAGCATATTGATGTTTTTTTTAATTTCTGTAAAAATATTGCAATTTTTTCATGTAATCATTATAAAATTCACCGCCGTAAGCATTTGGAAGTTTTTAAATCATTTGTTTTAGAGATTTGCTATTCAGAAATAAACCTATCATTATTACTCATGAAAAAACAATTCCTCTTATTTATGCTGTTGATGCCCTTGTCTGCGGCAATTTATGCACAAAAAATTTCAGGTAAAGTGTCCTCTGTCAAAGATGGTTCGATGCTTCCAGGAGTTTCTGTACAGGTGAAAGGTACAAATACTGGTACAAATACCAGTGGTGACGGCACTTTTAGTGTAAACGCTTCTTCCGATGCCACTTTGGTTTTTAGTTTTATTGGTTTCAAAAATCAAGAAATTAAAGTTGGAAATCAATCAATTATCAATGTTTCGCTTGACGAAGGTGCCCAAAATCTGGAAGAAGTAGTGGTAACTGCTTTGGGTATTAAGAAAGAAGCGAAAAAATTGGGTTATGCTACCACAACAGTTGGTAAAGAGCAATTGACCGAAAACCGTACACCAAACTTTGCCAATGCCCTACAAGGTAAAATTGCAGGTGTAAATATTTCGGGTTTAGGAACTGGACCAGCAGGAACTTCAAAAATTAGAATCAGAGGACAATCTTCAATTTCTGGTCAAAATAACCCTTTGATTGTTGTCAATGGTGTACCAATTGATAATACAAACTTTGGCACAAATCCTGGCAATGCAGGAGCCGATAATTCGATTGCGGTCCGTGGTGGCGGAAATACATCAGATGGCGGCGATGGTTTATCATCAATCAACCCTGATGATATTGAAAGTATGACGGTTTTGAAAGGTGCAACCGCCGCTGCTTTGTATGGCTCTCGTGCAAAAGATGGTGTAATTATGATTACGACCAAATCGAGGGGCGATAATAAAGGCATTGGCGTAACATTCAATACAAACTTTACTAACGAAACACCTTTAGATTTTACAGATTATCAATACGAGTATGGACAAGGCGAAAACGGCATTCGACCAACTTTACCGAATCCAACTTCTGGTCAATGGTCGTTTGGAGAGAAATTTGCTCCTGGCATGACTCAGGTTTTGTTTGATGGTGTAAGCGTTCCTTATGAGCCTCAATTTGACCGAATTCGTAAATTTTACCGTAATGGACAAAACTTCACAAATACCATTTCATTGGCAACTTCAGGAGAAAAGGGAGGTATGAATCTTTCTTTTGCTAATATGGATAGCAAAGGAATTGTTCCGAATAATACCTACAATCGCAAAACTATCAATTTTGGTTTTTCTTATGATTTATCAAAAAAACTGAGTTTTGCAGGAAATATCAATTATTCCAACGAGTTCAATAATAACCCGCCAAACGTTGCCAATCAAGATAACTCAATTCCTACGGTTCTATCAAATTTAGCCAATTCAATGCCTCTGAGCTTAATGGATGAAAAGAAATATAATGCTGCAGGAAATGAATTTATCTATTCAAGATTTATGAATCGTACCAATCCTTATTGGGTTTTGGCAGAGCAATTTCAAAGAATTCGTCGTGATAGGATATTCGGCAATGTTTCTGTAAAATATAATATTACGCCGTGGTTGTACATTCAAGGTCGAGTAGGACAAGATTATTGGTCGCGTGACCAAGAGTTTAATAATTTTCCAACGGGTCATGCTTCATTAGCTGCTGCACCTGCGGGCTTTGTCAATGGAGCGTTTACGCAAGAAGCTCGGAGATTTAGAGAAACCAATGCCGATGTTTTGATTGCAGCAACAAAAACCTTTGGAAATTTTGGCATTGATTTGAATGTCGGAGGCAATCAAATGTATCGCCGTTCGGATTTAAACTCGGTTTTTGTGCAAGATTTTGTTGTGAGAGGCTTATACACAGTAATGAATGGACGAGTGAAAGACCCGATTTATGGTTTGTCAGAAAGAGCCGTAAATTCGATTTATGGGTCGAGTGAGTTTTCATTTAAAAACTTTTTGTTTGTAAACGTTACAGCCCGAAACGACTGGTTTTCAACACTTTCGCCCGAAAATCGTAGTATTATTTACCCTTCGGTCTCGGCAAGTTATGTTTTCTCTCAATCATTTGAAAATATGCCAAGTTGGTTGAATTTCGGAAAACTAAGAGTGGCTTATGCCGAAGTAGGTAGCGATACCGACGTTTCGCCTTATTCAAATAATCTTTTCTATGGCATCAACGCCAATTTATTTGGTGGGCAGCCAGTGGGTGGCTCTTCAGGAAACACCTTGCCAAATGCTAATCTTAGACCTATGAGAGCCACCGAAGCCGAAGCAGGTTTGGAATTAAAGCTACTCAATAATCGTATAGGGTTAGATTTTGCTGTTTATCAAAAAATAACAACTGACCAAATCGTTTCGGCTCAAATTTCTGATGCTTCGGGATTTGTAAGTACCCTAATAAATAGTGGAAAAAGCCGCACCAATGGTGCTGAAATGTTATTGAGTTTAGTACCAATCAAAATATCTGGTTTTCAATGGGATTTGACATTCAATGCTTCTTACAACAAAACAAAAGTATTAAGTCTTCTAACAGATACACCTGGAGAAAGAATTACAGTTGGTACGCATGTTTTTAATGGTGAGCTTCGACAGGTAGTTGGTCAGGAAATGGGACAAATCTATGGTTTTGGATACAGACGTGATGCACAAGGAAGGCAAATTTTTGGTGCAAATGGTATTCCACTCCGTACTACAGACTTGATTTCGTATGGCAGTGCTTTACCAAAATGGGTAGGGGGTATCAATAATGCTTTCAGTTATAAAGGGATTACGCTTTCTGCCTTAATTGATTTTAAATTAGGAAATATGATGCTTTCGGGCTCTAATTTTAACTTATATCGTCATGGTTTGCACAAAAATACGCTTGGAGGTCGTGCAGAAGGTGGGGTTGTAGGCGTTGGGGTTAATGAAAAAGGCGAAAACAACACCGCAAAAGCCAATGTACAAGATTATTGGTCGGTAGTTCGCTCATTGGCATTGGTTGAGCCAGTTATTTATAATGGTGGCTACTGGAAACTACGTCAGATTACGGCAGGCTACGACCTATCGAAGTTTATTCCAAAAAATGCCCCAATCAAAGGAGCAAAGCTTAGTTTAGTAGCAAACAATGTTTTATTACTCAAAAAATGGGTAGATAATATTGACCCAGAATCTTTCGGCTACTCGTCTGACAACCTTGTGGGCATGGAATCTCACGGTTTGCCAACTACCCGTAGCGTGGGATTTAATTTAAATGTTAAATTTTAATTGTGATTGATTGAATAGGTGATTGTGTAACTATAAGCACAAATCGCTAAACCACTCAATTGCTCAATCACTAAATTTTAAAATACAATGAAAAAAACACTCATATATAGTTTTTCAGTCGCTTTGATGCTTTTTGTAAGTAGCTGCGACAAAGGTTTCGACGAGCTAAATGTCAATAAAATTGCCGCAACGGCTGTAAACCCTGTCTTTATTCTTAATAATGCTACGTCTAATGCTTCTTATACGACAGGTTCTATTTTTTATGAAATAGGCATTGTTCAGCAAATGGTTACACCCAATTCGGGCGTTTTGACAGGTGCAAATTTTAACCAAGATAACCGAGACAATACGGTGCAAAACTGGCAAAAATATTATCGTACAGTTATCAGAAATACCCAAGATGTTATTGACCAAACCAAAGCATTGCCCACCCGTAGCAATTTGTATAACATGGCAAGAATTTTACAGGCGTATGCTTTTATGGTTACAACAGATTCGTATGGTGATATACCATATCTTGATGCAGGAAAAGGCTATACTGAACAAGTTGTTTTGCCAAAATACGATATGCAACAGTCAATTTATGCAGGAATTATTAAAGAACTCACCGAAGCAAGTGCCGCTTTAGATGCCTCAAAAACAGTAGAATTAGCTGATATTTTGTACGGTGGAAATGTGGCTCTTTGGAAAAAATTTGGTAATTCATTACTACTTCGTGCAGGAATGAGATTGAGTAAAGTTGATGCTGCCCAAGCCCAACAAATAGTAGCCAAAGCCGCCCAAAGTGCTTTGATGGAAGTAAATGCCGACAATGCACTCATCAAACATGATGCAAACTATGTGAGCGGTGTTGGCAATTTATTGAATTCAACCGAATCGGCGAATGTTTATTTAGCAGCACCCTTTGCCGATTATCTCAAAAAAACCAATGACCCTCGCCTTAAATCTATTGCAGTGCGTTATGTTGGGGCAGGTTCGGGTTCGGAGCAAGTGGCTTCCAGATCAACAACCGACCCAGTAATGCAAATCGGAATGCCTATGGGCTACGATAATTCGTCTATTAGCTCTACTTTTAAAGATGTAGGTTTCAAGACATTTTATGAATATAGCCAAGTAGATAGAACCCGAATGGCAAAAAATACGGCTCCTACATTTTTGGTGACGGCCGCTCAAACACAACTTTTGTTGGCAGAAGCTGCTCAAAAAGGTTGGATAACTGGCACAACTGCCGAAGCGTATTTCAATAAAGGAGTAAGGCTTCACATGGAGCAATTGACCTTCTTTGATGCCAATGCTGCCGTTGCTCCTGCTGCCATTACAACATACATAACTGAAAATTCTTTTAAAGCAGCAACTGCCTTAGAACAAATAAATACACAATATTGGATTGCCTCTTTCTTGAACGGGCCAGAAGCATTTGCTAATTTTCGCCGAAGTGGTTTCCCAGTGCTTACACCAAATCCTTTCCCTGGAAAAGGCATCAAAGGCACTTTTATTCGTCGGTTGACTTACCCAAACTCCGAAATTTCGGTCAATAGTATTAACGTGAAAGAAGCGATTGGTCGCCAAGGTGCTGACGATTTAGACACTAAAGTTTGGTGGGATAAATAAAAGGTTCTAAAATCCCGTCAGTAATAACATTAGAAAGAAGCGATTGATAAGAAAAATCATGAGTAATTAAATCAATAGGAAATTACTTAATCATGTAAATCGTTTTAATCGTGTAAAATTATTGATGGGGTTTTGTATTTTTACGACCACAATCAAAAAATACATAAAATAAAAATAAATTATGCAAATTGGAATCGTAGGACTTGGTAAAATGGGCTATAATTTAGCTCTAAATTTAAGAAATAATGGATATGAAGTAATCGCACAAGATGTAAATGTAGAATTAGTAGATACAATTGGCGAGGAAGGCGGCGTATTAGGAGCATATTCTTTAGAAAATCTTTGTAGCAAACTAAAAGGCAGAAAAGTAATTTGGCTAATGGTGCCATCTGGAGAAATTGTTGATAATGTCATTGAAGAGTTGATAGAATCTCTCAAACCCAATGACATCATTATTGACGGAGGAAATTCAAATTTCAAAGATTCAGTAAGGCGATATAATATGCTAAAAACCAAGCAAATAGAGTTTTTAGATTGTGGAACAAGCGGCGGAATAAGCGGAGCTTTGAATGGTGCTTGTACTATGATTGGCGGTGATAAATCAACTTTTGATTACGTCGAAAAAGTATTCAAAGACATTTCGCTTGAAAATGGCTATTTATATACTGGAGAAGCAGGAAGTGGTCATTTCGTAAAAATGGTTCATAACGGCATCGAATACGGCATGATGCAAGCCATTGCTGAAGGTTTTGAGCTTTTTGAAAAATCAAATTATGACCTTGATTTTGAAGCAGTTGCAAAAATGTTTAATCATGGGTCGGTTGTGAGAGGATGGTTAATGGAATTGACCGAAAATGCTTTCCGAAAAGATGCAAAACTCGATGCCATCAAGGGAATCATGCACTCGTCGGGTGAAGGAAAATGGACACTCGAAACAGCTCTCGACATGGGGGTTGCAACCCCCGTCATTGCTCTTTCATTGATGATGCGTTATCGCTCACAACAAACCGATACTTTTTCAGGAAAAGTAGTAGCCGCTCTACGAAACGAGTTTGGCGGACATGCTGTGGAGAAGAACTAAGAGATTGGTGATTTAGCGAATGATTTTTACTGGTATAATCACTCATTCACTAAATCACTCATTCACTAAACCACCAATCATTCACTAAAACAACTCTTCAAAATTGTATTTCACAGGTATTGATATTGGTACAACAAGTACTAAAGCCGTTGTCTTTGATATTTCAGGCAAAGTTTTGGCTCAAAAAAGCGTAACTTATGATATGTTTCATCCAAAGCTAAATTGGAGCGAACAAAATCCCGATGAAATTTATGCAGCCGTAATCGAATGTTTATCTTTTTTAGATAAACGTTCACTCTTGGAAATTCTAAGTTTTTCATCAGCCATGCACAGTATTATGGCGGTTGATGTGTCGGGAAAACCAATGACCAACCTAATGGTTTGGGCAGATAACCGAGCAATAGAAATAGCCAATAACTTGAAAAATAGTGAGTTAGGACACGAAATTTATGAAAGAACAGGTACGCCAATTCACCCATTTTCTTTTTTATGTAAAATACTTTGGTTAAAAGAAAACGAACCGGAAATCTTTGGAAAAGCCCATAAATTCATTGGAATAAAAGAATACATTTGGCAAAAAATCTTTGGTCATTATGAAATAGATGTGTCGCTCGCCTCGGCAACTGGTATGATGAATATTAAAGAATTGTGTTGGGATAAAAAAGCCTTAGAACTTGTTGGAATTGGTGAAGACAAACTGCCAAAAATTGTTCCCACAAATTTTTCAAGAACAGCCATTTTTCAAGAACAGCCAGTTAATTATTTTATTGGAGCAGCCGATGGGCCGCTTGCCAATTTGGGAACAAATGCAATGGGCAAAAGCAAGCTGGCTTTTACGATGGGAACAAGTGGTGCGGTAAGAATTTGCGTTGATGAGTCTTATTCAGACCCTCAGATGCGAACGTTCAACTACTTGCTTTCTGAAAACCAACATATTATTGGAGGTGCAACAAATAATGGTGCGGTGGTGATACAATGGTTAAAAGAACAAATATTACAAACAGCCGAATCTACCGAAAAATTAATAGAAAATGCTGAAAAAGTGCCAGCAGGGGCAGAAAAACTATTGTTTTTACCTTATATTTTGGGAGAAAGAGCCCCTGTTTGGAATGCCAATGCAAAGGGTGTTTTTTTTGGACTAAGCATCAATCACACTCAAGCACACCTAACTCGTGCCGTGATGGAAGGCTTGATTTTAAACCTCTACTCGGTTGGCAAAGTGCTGATGGAAAAATTTCCTGTTGATAAAGTTTGTGCAAGTGGAGGTTTTGCAAAAAGTGACTTTTGGCTGCAACTCGTGGCTGATATCTTTCAGAAAAAAGTAGTCGTTTCCGAAAATATTGAAGGTTCGGCGTGGGGAGCAGTTTTGATTGCAATGAATGCTATGAATATTATACCACAATTGTCAGAACAAAAAGGAGGAAAAGTTTTCTATCCAAATTTAGATAATATCCATATATATTCAGACTTACATGAAAAATTTGAGCGTTTGTATGGAAAATTGAAAGATGAGTTTTAACTTGGTCGGACATTACCCTCAAAACTATGAAAATAAATCTCAATAAATTCAAATTTAATGGTGAAAATTCAACTACATCCGTCATAACACAAAATGCTGATAATCAACTAAGTACAGAGCCTAAACAAGCAGATAATCGAAGAGATTTTATCAAGAAAGCTTCTTTGGGTGGTTTAAGTTTAAGCTTATTATTTGACGATAAGCCTGAGCAAGAAGTGGAGTTTATTACACAAAAAGTAAAGCGTGCAGGCAAACCCTCTGATTTAAAAATTACTGATATAAGGGTCGCTGTCATTACAGGATTTCCAATCGCTTGTCCGATTTTAAGAATTGACACCAATCAAGGGATTTCTGGATATGGCGAAGTCCGTAGCGGAGTGAGTACAGAATATGGTGTTTTTCTGAAAAGCCAACTTTTGGGTAAAAATCCGTGTGAAGTGGAAAAAATATTCAAATCAATCAAACAATTTGATGGACAAAACCATGCTATAGGCGGCATAGAAATGGCTCTTTGGGATTTAGCAGGAAAAGCCTATGGAGTTCCTGCTTATCAAATGTTAGGTGGGAAATTTCGTGACCAAATTCGTATTTATGGAAATATACCCAAAGTAAAAGACCCGATTGATTTTCCCAAAAAAATAAAAAATATTTTGGATTCAGGACTTACTTTCTTGAAAATGGATTTAGGAATTGAGTTTTTAGCCAACATTTCTGGGGCCTTAATTAATGCCGATGCTTGGAATGCAAATAACATGAAATATCCTTTTTTAAGGACACAAATTACCGATAAAGGTTTAGAAATTGTAGCCAATCACGTAGGCAAAGTACGTGAAACGATTGGTTATGACATGCCACTTGCTATCAATCATTTTGGATATTTTGATGTAAATACAGCCATTTGCTTAGGAAAAGTAGTCGATAAGTATCAATTAGCTTGGCTTGAAGATTTAGTTCCATGGCAATTTACGGAGCAGTGGAAGCAAATTTCAGATGCTATTGACACGCCAACGATTACGGGTAAAGGCATTTATTTGAAAGAAGAATTTATCAAATTGATTAATGCTCGTGCCGTTGATATGATACATCCAGACTTGGTAAGTACGGGTGGTTTGTTAGAAACCAAGAAAATCGGAGATTACGCCCAAGAACATGGCGTTTCCATGGCAATGCACTTTGCAGGAACTCCATTTTCGTTTATGGCAAACATTCATTGTGCCGCAGCAACCGAAAACTTTGTGGCATTAGAGCATCACGAAATGGCTATTCCGTGGTGGAAAGATTTGTTTACTGGCGAAAAACCAATTTTTGACAAAGGTTTTGTAAAAGTTCCTGAGAAACCAGGTTTAGGCTTAGAGTTGAACGAAGCTGCTGTAAAAGAACACTTGAAAAAAGGCGAACTTTACTTCGCTCCAACCGAAGAATGGAACAAAATTGATTCGTGGGATAGAGATTTGAGTTGATAATAATAGCCTCAAACTACATTTTTAACTGTAATTTGGGGCTATTATTTTATTGATTATCATCGAACCGCCGAAGCGGTGCTTTATATTTTTCAATTTTCATTTATATGTTCATCTACTATTGCTTCTACTTTTTTCTTAATTCTTGACATTACGGTGTCTTGTGAAAAAATAAAAATAGCAAGTATAATAAAGTAGAAAACAAACATTATTGCATAACCAGCCCACGAACTCTTGAGTAAACTATTTATTCCAACAGCAATCAAAATACTCAAAAATATCAGAGTAACAATACCCAAAATAAAAGTAAAGAGAGCATGAACCGCTTTCACGGCAATACTTTCGATTTTATCTTGGACTCCCAATTTGGCAAGTTCGAATTTTGCTTCAATGAGCTTGACGATGTTTTCTCGTAACTCACCAATTTTCAAAAAATCAGACATATCGTCTTTTAGATTCATACAATACTTTTATACGTACGCAAGGTAGAAAAAACGTGGCAAGCTACAAAATAATTAGTCCACAGTATAAACGATTTTAATTCATTTAATACTGTGGACTGAAAACTGCCAACTGTGGACTTTCTTACTCTTCTCCACCAAATCTTCCGCCGCCAATCAAATTTCCAAAGAAAAGAGCATTCAAAAATAATTTGTTTGTACCATACCAAAATGCTCTAAAATTTGGGTTTTCTGACATAGCAATTACTCTTCCAGCACCAACATTTAAAGCAATTACGGCAGGAGAGTTTTTAATCAATTTTTCATTTTTTGGATGAACATAACCTGCTAATAAAGGGTTTGCCGTGAAAATCAAAGGTGTATTGTATGGATTTTTGGTATCTTCCATGAAAATATTATTGTCTTTAAACAACGCCAGTTTGTCTTGTTTGTAACCAAAACAAAGCGGGTGCGAAGGGTCGATTTTTGCTTCAAAAATAGTTCCTGCGGTTTCTAATGCACCTGTATAACGCTCTTGTTGCGTATAAGGTCTTTTTTCGCCATTTCCATCATTATTTGGTTTTTCTTTGATGGTAATATTAGCAATTTTCTTTGTCGAAACCCATTCAACTGCATCAGTCATGGCAACCAAAATTCCGCCGCCTTGCACAAAACGCTTAATTTTTTCGTCCGAAAGATTATTATAATTTCCGCCTGCCAATACAATGTGAGTATATTTTTCTAAACTTGTGCGATTAGCAGTTTCAATATCGGCAATTGTCAAAGGAATATTGATTCTTGTGTCGAGCAAATGCCAAATTTCACCCGCATCAGTTGATTGTACGCCTGTTCCGCCTAACATTAAGACTTTTGGCAAACGCACTTTTCTGAATTTTTCGCTTCCCAAGTCAATTCCTGCGGGAGTTAAACCCGTTTGTGTAGCATAAAAATCAATACCGTCTCTTTCAGCCAGTGTTTGTAGTAAAGCCGAAGGGTCAGTGCCATTGCTAAAAATTTGAATTGTGCCGTAATCAAAGGTTTTTTCTTTTCCTTCTACAATTGCGGTCAATGGCTCAACGGCAACTTTCAAATTATAGCCTTTTTTCAATAATTCATAAGCGGCACGTGGAGCATAGTAGCTATTCCACTCAAAGAAATAAGCGTACGGGCTTTTGCCATATACTTTTCCTTTCGGGAAATCATTGGTTTCTACTTTGCTACCTAACGAAATGACCGTTTTTGCTTCAATTGTTGGCACATTCATACAATATTGAAGCGACCAAGCCGAAATATCATAAAATAAGCTGTCTTCAAATTTAGTACGTTTTTCAAACATTGACTTTATGAGGCGATGTTGCGGTTGATTCATCGGAACAACAAAAGAAGATTCCTTGCTAAATGACGTTCCATCTTGCGTTTCATCTTTCGACAAACGATAAACATCAATCTGATTTCTTTTCAACATATTCACCATTTCCCAAGTTTTCACGACATCGTTTCCACCACCAAAAACATAGCTTTTTACGGCATCAGTAGAGGTTTCTTTATAAAAACTTCTCATGTGTTCCAACAATTCTACTCGCATTTCACGACCCGCACGAAGTGTTGATAAAGTAGCGGTAAATTGATTTTTGACAGTAAACGGAAAACTTAAAAGACCATTGGTCGTTTCTTGTAAATGTCCACGAGAAGAGGCTTGTTCAAACAAAATACCTATCGAACCATTCACATCGGGTAGCGTTGAGCCTTTTCCGTAATAAAAATCGTCGTAGTTTTCTTGTGTATAATATGCCGACCCAATTTTATCAAGTCCAGCGGCTTGGTATTTGCCAAATTTTATAGTTAAATCTATATTTCTCTTAGGTGTAAGTGGGTGTGTTCGTGAAGGAATTCCTGGCTGAAAAAAGAAACTCGAATTGCTGCCCATTTCGTGATGGTCGGTCAAAATATTTGGTCGCCAGTCATAAAACTTCGTCAAACGACCTTTACTTTCGGGCATTTGTTGGTAAAGCCAATCACGGTTCATGTCGAACCAATAATGATTCGAGCGTCCGCCAGGCCAAGTTTCGCTAAATTCTCGACTATTAATATCGCTCACCAAATTATTGCTGCGGTTAATATTTACCCAAGTCGCAAAACGATTGCCACCATCGGCATTAATTGTTGGGTCAATTAAAATAATAGTTTCGTTTAAAAGCGAATCAATTCCAGCACCTTGTGCCGCAGCCAAATAATAGGCCGACATCAAATTTGAGTTCGTTCCACTCGCTTCATTTCCATGCACCGAATAGCCCATCCAAACAACAATTGGCATTTTTTGTAAATCCAAACTGCCCGATTGTGAAGGATTTACGAGTTTTTGATGTTCGGCTTTGATTTGGTCAATACGTGCATGATTTTGTGGAGAAGTTACCGTAACAAGCAATAATTCACGATTTTCAAAGGTTTTGGCGTACGTTTCTACTTTGAAACGGTCGGAAAGGCGAGCCAATTCTTTCATGTAAGTAAGTGTCTCATAAGGAGTTACGTGTTGCTCACCAACCTGATAACCCAGAAATTTCTGTGGCGTTGGAATTTTGGCATCGTAGGTAATATTTTGGGGTAAATAATAGCTGTCAGCAACTTGACTAAATGCCTGACTGGCAACTATTTGAAGGAGTAAAAAGTAAAAAATAGAGGTTTTTTTCATGTCGAGAAGTTTTTTTTAACAAATAAATGTAGAAAAACCTGTAAAACAAAAAGCCTCCGACAAAGAGGCTTTTTTTATAGACAAAATGATTTTTTATGATTTTTTGTTGACTTTACTACGATCCTCAATATCAAGGATATAAATGGTTATCACTTCGTCATCAATCGTATATAATGCCCTATGTTTTCCACCCTAATTCTGCATTGCTTTGTCTTTCAAGTTTATCATCATGGCAGTTCTTTTACCTTTTGAATTGACTACAAAGCTGATATTATCTTGTATGTTTCTTGCTTTTGTGTTCATTAGGTACAATGAATCGTAGGAATAAATCAATCCAAATTTAGTACAAAAACTACAAAACAAAAGTTTTTTTATAGACAAAAAAACCATCCACCTTGGCAAAAAGCTGCTTTCACAGGCTTTTTCAAGGATGTGTTTTTATAATAGACTTTTCCTTTAAACTTAATTAGCAGCTTTCAGTTTTGCTTCAATTGTTTGTTGCGTGTGCGGTACTGCTCTCAAACGTTCTTTCGGAATGAGCTTACCAGTATCACGGCAAACGCCATAAGTGCCATTTTTGATGCGAATCAGGGCTGCTTCCAATTGCTGAGCAAACTTCTGCAAACGTCCTGCCGACTGACTTAACTGTTCTTTTTCACTTACGTCAGCACCATCTTCCATGAGTTTAGTGCTATTGGCAAAAAAATCAGTTCCGTTATCGTTTTTACGACTTAGGGTTTCTCTGATGAAATTCAACTCAATGCGAGTTGCATCCAATTTTTTGGTAATAATTACCTCAAACTCCCTTAACTCATCTTCTGAATATCGGGTTCTCTCTTCAACTGCGGCCATAAGTATAATGCAGTAAATGTTAAATTCATAGAATTTTTCAAAAATCCCACAAATATAGTATTTTGATATGCTGAAACAATACCGCAACAAGAAATCTTGATAATGTTGAAAAAAAATTTATTTAAAGGTAATTTTGTAAAAACAGTAATTTATTTGGTTATGTAGAAAAAACCAAACATAGCATTGGGTATATCAACCAAATTAAATACTAATATTTTCTCCTAAAATTTAACGATTTTAAGAATTAATTTCTTTTTTCTAAGTTTGCATCGTGAAAAGACATTCACGAGCAAAATATTATTCTGTTTATGACATATATAGAACCTGCTCCAATCAAGGATAAAGAGAATCCTTTGGAGTCTATGATGCAAAGGTTTGACGCAGCGGTGAAGATTTTGGGAATTAGTGAAGAAATGTATTATATCTTGAAAGTTCCTGCTCGTCAAGTAACTGTTGGCTTACCCGTAACAATGGATAATGGTCAAATCAAAGTTTTTGAAGGCTACCGAGTTATTCATTCAACGATTTTAGGCCCAAGTAAAGGTGGTATTCGTTTCGACCCAGCCGTTAATATTGATGAAGTCCGTGCTTTAGCTGCTTGGATGACATGGAAATGTGCTGTTGTGGATATTCCTTATGGCGGAGCAAAGGGCGGAATCGCCTGTAATCCAAGAGAAATGTCGGCAGGTGAAATGGAGCGTTTGATGCGTGCCTACACCATTTCTATGCTTGATATTTTTGGTCCAGATAAAGACATTCCTGCACCCGATATGGGTACTGGTCCACGTGAAATGGCGTGGCTGATGGACGAGTATTCAAAAGCCAAAGGAATGACCGTCAATGCAGTCGTAACTGGTAAGCCATTAGTTTTGGGAGGCTCATTGGGGCGTACCGAAGCAACGGGAAGGGGTGTAATGGTTTCGGCTTTAGCTGGAATGGAAAAACTACGCTTAAATCCTTACCGAGCTACGGCGGCTGTACAAGGTTTTGGAAATGTTGGCTCATTTGCTGCCAAACTTTTGCAGGAGAAAGGTGTAACAATTTGCGGTTTGAGCGATATTTCGGGAGCATATTATAATGCAAGAGGCATTGATATTGAAAAAACAATGGCTTATCGAAATGCAAATAATGGCACTTTGGATGGTTTTAAAGAAGCCGATTTGATTACGAACGAAGAGCTATTGGCTCTCAATGTTGATGTATTAGTGCCAGCAGCAAAAGAAGATGTAATTACGCATGAAAATGCTGCTAATATTCAAGCTAAATTGATTGTTGAAGGTGCAAATGGGCCGACATCGGCAAGTGCCGACGATATTATTAATAGCAAAGGTATTATGGTTGTGCCTGATATTTTGGCAAATGCGGGTGGCGTAACGGTTTCATACTTTGAATGGGTGCAAAACCGCATTGGTTATAAATGGACACTTGATAGAATCAACCGCCGTTCAGACCGCATGATGAAAGATGCTTTCGACCACGTATTTGAGACTTCACAAAAACACGGAGTTTCACTACGTTTGGCAGCTTATATTGTAGCTATCGACAAAGTGGCAAGCACCTATAAGTTTAGAGGTGGTTATGGTTGATGTATTATAAAACTGGCAAGGTCTGAAAAGACGGGGTCGCCCAGACCTTGCCAGTTTTGAATTCTGTAAAATAAAAGATATTTTTTCGGTTTTTTGAATCTTCAAACTCAGTCTGTACGTAGTTTTGCATAAAATTTAAAATTCAGATGAAAAATATTTTAATTATAGCTTCAGTACTACTTATTAATATGTCTTGCTCAAATATGGAGCGTTTGGATACTACCCAAATAAAAGACGAAATGGAGGGCTACAAAATCAAGCGTGTTTCTCCCACCCAAATTACGTACCAAGTAGAAACTTTAGGAAGCGAAATATCGCAGGCTTTGACCAAAGATTTTGAGAAACAAATGAAAGGAATCTCAAAAGCTCGTGGTGAGGAAATATGCCAATTGAAAGATATTAGTCTAATTGATTCATTATCAAAGGCTTATGGCTTGAAAATACGTCTTTTAGGTCAGCCTGATATTGGGAGTAATAATAGTTTGTATGTAAAAGAAAAAGAAGTTTTGGAGGCTTATGCCGATAATGCTTCAAAAAAACTTTCGATGAGTGATAATATTCAAAAAATTGGAGATTCTTTATTTGTTTATACTTCGCCTATTCCTGCCAACAAAGGCGTTGGAAAATTATGTTTCAGCGATGATTCTGGCTTTGCTATTTGGAGTATTATTATAAAAAAATCGGAAGTGGTAAAGTCTATTGATACAAGGAAATTGAAGGTGAAGTAGCCTTTTTTTGTTTTTTTGGCACAAGATTTGACTTATTCAAATAAATTCTTGTAGCTTTGCGTTCCTAAAAAATGAAAAGAATCTCTTACATATCACGTGCTTTTGGACTTTTGATGTTCACAATGGTGATGCTGACGAGCGTTTTCGGCAAGCAGCTACCACAAAAACATCATGAACCTACCAAATCAAAGCAAGAGAAATCGACCAAAAAACAACAGCCAACAAACCAAAGCTTTGTTAGCGAGCTGTCGCTGGAGGTAGTTGTACCCAGCCATGCGTTCAACTTCGGAGAAAACCCCTTCGTTTTACCTACTCCGCAAGTTATTTATTTAATCATTGAGTCTTCGGCAAAAGTTTATACAAAACCACTTTTCCGTCTTTCATATTTTGAAAATCTCTACGAGCATTTTATTGCTCCCAATGCCCCATAATTCTTTCACTCTGAAAGGATAAAAACCTTCTTTATTTATACTCAAATTTTCAGAATCATGAAATATTATGGTTCTACGTATAATTTTTTCAATCAATTTATTACAAACATTTCCCTAAAATGAGAAACAAAGGTGGTATTGTCGCCCTATTGGTGGCGTTTTTAGCAATTAGTGTTTACTTTCTGGCACGTACTTGGAAAGCAAACGATATTAGAAAAGATGCAGAGGCTTATGCAACAGATAAATCTGGTAAAATAGACTATAGCAAAAAACAACGTTATTTAGACTCTCTCTGGAAACAACCAGTTTTTCTTGGAACAACAACCGAAGACCTTACTAAGCAAGAATTAGGCTTAGGGCTTGACCTTCAAGGTGGTATGAGTGTAATTTTGGAAGTTTCACCTACCGAAATCGTACGTGCTTTGGCTGGCTCACGTGACCCAAAAGTAGCAACTGCTATTGCAAATGCTCAAGATAGAGCAGTGACAAGTAGCACAAATTTTGTTGATTTATTTGCAGAGGAATTCAAGAAAACCGCTCCAGATTTGAAGTTGGCAAGTGTTTTCTCGAATAGCTCAAATCGTGGTACTTTGAGTTTAGAATCAACAGATAATCAAGTTATTAACTATATCAAAAAAGAAGTTGATGGAGCGTTTGACCGTGCGTTTCGTATTATTCAAACTCGTGTAGATAAATTTGGTGTGGCTAATCCTAACTTGCAACGTTTGTCAGGAACTAACCGTATTCAAGTCGAATTACCAGGCGTGGATAATCCACAACGTGTGCGTAAATTGCTTTCGGGTGCTGCAAAATTAGAATTCTGCGAAGTTTATACGATGCAAGAAATCGCTCCATCATTTGATGGTTTGTCAGCAATTTTATTACAAATGGATGCTGAAAGTAAATTAAAAGAAACAGATTTAAGCAAAATCGCAGGGAAAGGCAATAATGTAGCAACCGCTACGAAAGATACGTCAAAAAATACTTTGGCAGCTCAATTGGCAGGCGGAAACAAAACAGATACTTCAAAGAAAGATTCGGCTGGCTTGGCACAACGTCAAACAAATGCATTTAGTAATTTATTTATCGGAACAGGTTATGGCGTGGCAGTCCGTATTAAAGATACGTCACGTGTAAACCAAATCATGCACCGTGCAGATGTGCAAGCACTTTTTCCATCAAACGCAAGTTATTTGTATGATGTAAAACCTCGTGCAAACGGCACAAACGTAAATGAGGAAATTGTTGATTTGTATTTCGTGAAAGATTTGGGCAAAGCACCTTTAGAGGGCGATGTTGTTACAAATGCAACACAAGATTATGACGAACGAGGAAAAGCAGCCGTAGAAATGCAAATGAATGCAGAAGGTGCAAGAAAATGGAAAGCTTTGACTGGTGCAAACATCGGTCGTCCGATTGCTATTATTCTTGATAATTTTGTATATTCTGCACCAAACGTTAATGGCGAAATCGGTGGTGGACGCTCAAGCATTTCAGGTAATTTTACAGTTACAGAAGCCCTTGACTTAGCAAACGTTTTAAAAGCTGGTAAACTCCCTGCCCCAACAAATATTATTTCAGAATATACCGTTGGTGCAACCGTTGGTTCGGAAGCTGCCCGTGCAGGTATTCTTTCATCAATTATTGGGGTATTGTTTGTATTGGTTTTCGTAATGATTTATTATAACAAAGCTGGTTTAATTGCAAATATCGCCCTTATTGTAAACTTATTCTTGCTTTTGGGAGTAATGGCATCGTTTGGTGCAACGCTTACTTTGCCAGGTATTGCAGGTTTGGTACTATCGGTCGGTATGTCGGTTGATGCGAACGTTTTGATTTATGAACGTATTAAAGAAGAGTTGCTTTTAGGAAAAACATTCCCAGTCGCAGTGCGTGATGGTTTTCAAAACGCAATGTCATCAATCATTGACTCAAACGTAACCACCTTAATTACAGGTGCGGTCTTGTTTATATTTGGTTCGGGCTTGATTCTGGGCTTTGCAACTACGTTATTGATTGGTATTTTCACATCATTATTCTCGGCGATTTTTGTTTCAAGATTATTGTTTGAATATTATATCAAAAAAGGAAAAACAGTTACTTTCTTCACGAAATTTACTGAAAAATTATTCAAAGATTCAAACATTGATTTCGTTTCTAAGCGTAAATTATATTATACTATTTCAAGTGCAATTATCATTGCGGGTATTGTATCTATTTATTTCAAAGGCTTTGGTTTGGGGGTAGATTTCTTAGGTGGCCGTACATACATTGCCAAATTTGAAAAAACTGCCAATACCGAAGACATAAGCAAAGCCTTGAAAGTAACTTTTGAAGGAAAAGCAGTTGAAGTAAAAACTTTCGGAGGCTTCGACCAAGTGAAAATTACAACGCCTTATAAAATTGAAAATACCAATCCAGATTTTGAAAAACAATTATATGGACAGGTGCAAGCTGCGGTAGCAAATGTAAATGGTAACAAAGGAACTTTGTCTGAGGATACATCGAAAGTAGGTCCAACCATTGCAAATGATGCTATTGGAGGAGCAGTGAAGGCTATTTTACTTTCAATAATATTGGTATTTGCTTACATCGTCTTCCGTTTCCGACGTTTGGCATTTGGTTATGGGGCATTGGTTGCTTTATTCCATGATGTGGCAATTATTCTCGGCATTTTCTCAATTTTCAGAGGTATATTACCTTTCTCTCTTGATGTTGACCAAGCATTTGTCGGTGCAGTTCTGACCATTATGGGTTATTCGATGAATGATACGGTTGTTGTATTTGACCGTGTACGTGAATATTTGACCGAAAAGCGTGGTGTGAAAGAAGATATTCCAACGGTTATCAACAATGCCTTGAATGCAACGCTTAGTCGTACAGCAGTAACGGGTTTCTCGACTTTGGTAGTGCTTTTAGTCTTATTGATTTTTGGTGGAGAAACCATTCGTGGTTTCGTATTTGCCATGTTTATTGGTGTAATTGTTGGAACATATTCATCATTATTCGTAGCAACACCAATCGTTGTTGATTCAATGCAACGTGATTTGAAAAACGAAGAGGCAAAATTGGCTCTTGTGCCAGTTGTACCGACCGAAGAAGTAATAAAGAAAGGCAAAAAATCATAATTATAGCCTTTTCTACATATAAAAATGCCTCTTGCTTAATTGTAAGAGGCATTTTTGTTTAAAACCAATGATTCTGTTGTCCGATTTTTACGGCATCAAATCTTGTATGAACTTGGAGTTTTTCGTAGATATGCTCAATGTGTTTTCTTACAGTTTTGGCACTTATAAACAACTTATCACCAATTTGTTGATAAGTGATGCCTTCGGCAATTTTTTCTAAAATTTCAAACTCACGTTTTGATAAATTAAAAACCTCTGGCGAAGAAACGGATTCGATATTTTGAACAACGGTTTCACCAACAACTACTTGCTGACGTAACATTTGAAGAGTTTTTAAGGCAATTGTCGGCGACATTGGGGCTCCACCTTCAATAGCTTCTTCTATTGCAGCTACAATTCTTGATGGTTTTTCGTCTTTCATCAAATAACCCGATGCTCCAGCCTTGATAGCTTCAAAAATCTTATCATCACGGTCAAAAACAGTTACCATAATAATTTTTATGTCAGGAAACTTCGTTTTTATAATGCGAGTTGCTTCTATACCGTCCATTTCGGGCATTTCGATATCCATCAAAATTACTTCTGGGTGTTCTGTTCCTGCCAACGAAACTGCATCTTGTCCATTCATCGCTTTGAAGACAATCGTAACTTCCTCAAAATTTGAAAGATTTTGAGAAATACTTCGCAACAAATTAATGTTGTCATCTACGATTGCAATTCTGATTGGCATATATTTGATTTATAACTTACGATTTCATACTTCGGATATTAGTGCCTCAGAGAAGTCTGGTTCAAAATTCAATATTTTATATTGGAGATTCAATACGATTAATAGCGTATTTTTAATTTATACACTCACCTCTATTTTTGTTCCTTCTCCAAGTTTTGATTGTATCTCTAATTTTCCGTCCATTTCGTTTACACGCTTTTGCATATTTAATAAACCAAAATGAGGCTCTGCCTTTTTACTTTCAACATCAAATCCGATTCCATTATCAATAATACTAAGCATGATTTGCTTTTCAAATATTTTTACATTGATAGAAATATGGCTTGCTTGTGCATATTTTATAGCATTATTGAGGGCTTCTTGAATAATTCGAAAAAGATTTAGTATTTGCGATGAGTTAAGGTTTCTATCGTTTTCATCAAAATTTACCGAAATTTGACAGGTTTCGGACTGGTAAAATTTATGAATATATTGCTGCACCCTCGCCCGAAACTCGGCCAATGAAAAAGTTTCTTGATGTGTTGCCCAGATGGTATCTCTTAAACTTTGAATGGCTTCTCGCACAAATTCATTGACAGTTTCGACTTTTTCGGGTGTAAGTTTTTGCTTTTCGGCAAGAAAACCGATATTATCTAAGTTCGATGCAATAACTGAAAGCTGCGAACCAACATTGTCGTGCAAATCACGAGAAATATTTTCTCGTTCGTGGAGTAGCTTGAGCTTTCCTTCATAAACAAGCCTTTGTTGTTGTTCTTTTTCATCCCGCAATTTTTTATACCTTATACCCAAACCAATAGATAAAACCAAAATTTCAAAAAGAAAAAGCATCATTATTCCTTCGATTTCTAATAACCAGTGATTAGGTATCATATCAAAGTTTCTAAAAGTTGAAATAATAGATAAAATCACTAGTGGCGTAACCCCGATAAGGTATATACTGCTTGCTAATACTTCGATTTTGTTGATTATATTGTAAAAAACTAAATAAAAACTGAATAAAACAGGAAACAAAAAAGCAACGGTGTATAGAAATGAGAGATAAAACGCCAAGGTAGGGTAGTTTGAACCAAACTTTTTTTCAACACACAAAAGCAGAATCGCAATAAGATTAAGCGTAATAGAGAGTTTAAAAAGAGAGTTTAAAATGAAAGAAAACCGAAAGTTAGGAAATAAGTATTCTTTGATAAATAATAGGATAAATGTAATTTCAAGATTGAGAAACATCTGCCGAACGTGGGTTCCTGTAATGCCAAGAAAACCATTTTGATAATACTGTAAAAACAGCCCTTTATTCATGAAATTAAAAAATAGGGCTGCCAATACATACAAAGCGTAATAGAGATAAGTACGCTGTCGTAAAGCCACAAAAAGGATTAAACCAAGAATGAAGGCAAATACTAAGATTCCGCCATAACCACCCCAAAAAAACTTCTGATTAATTTCATTTTCATAGAATTGACCTTCGTCCCAGACTTTGATTGGAACTGTCAAAGCCCTAATGTGGAGATAAACCCTTAGATAAAATATTTGCTTACTTTGAGGAGCAATATCAATTGGAAAAATAGGATTATAATGCTTTATAAGTCGTTTTTCATAAGGTGTTTGCCAGCTAATTGTCGGAGATTTATAAGTCAATTTTCCATCTTCAACCACAAAAAAAGTTACCTCATCTAAATACGCATTACCTACCTCTACCAATTTTCTTAGTGTTTTAGGGCTTTCATTGTTTACCGAAACCCTAAACCAATAGGGAGCTGCGTCTGTTCCAAAACTCTGAACAGTATTGGTAATCATCGTAAACCCAGTTGTTTTCTTCAGTAAACTATCTACCGTAAAATTAGCATTAGCATCTCGCAAATACCAAATTGACGGATTTGCTTCCTTTTGAGCTATAATAGCTTGATAATTAAATAGATAGAGTAGAAATATGATAAAAAATATTTTCATATTGAAAGGTAACCAAAATACGCTATTTGTCGTATTGAAGCTTGGCGGTGAATTTATGAATTTTGTTGCATCAATTAATCAAAATCTTAAAAATCATGAAAAAAATCATTTTTATTGCTTTCATTTCATTACTAATCGCTTGCAAGCCTCCCGTAGGCGATATTGGTCCACAGGGTGTGGCTGGTGCCGCTGGTGCAAAAGGAGATAATGGAGATGTCGGAGAAAAAGGCACGTTCAGTGCCATCGTGTCTGACTGGAAAGAGATTATTCCTTCAAAATGGCAAAGAAATGGCTCTGACCTTTCGTTTTATGCCCTTTTTGAAGAACCAAAACTAACCTCAAATATTGCCAACAAAGGCTTGGTTTTAGGTTTTTATCGTACACTTCCCGAAGATGAGAGCAGCGTTATTCTGCCAGTTCCTGACGAAACCGCCAATTATTCGCTTGGTATTTCGGCTATTTCAGCCAATACATTCAACTACGTTTGGTTTGTTTTAGATTTTAGAAATCTCGCCGTAAAAAACCCAAATCTTGAAGATTGGAACATCAAAGTCAGGTACATATTAGTGCCTCCAGCAAGCACAGGAAGGTTACAAAATGTTGATTGGAAAAACTATAATGAAGTTAAAAAAGCACTAAACATAAAAGACTAAAAATGAAAAATACAATCAAATTTCTACAAATTGGACTAATAAGTGGCTTGCTTTTCTTGGCAGCATGCACAGGCGAAAAAGGAACAGTTGGCCCACAAGGAACAGCAGGAGCTGTTGGTGCAGCCGGCGAAAAAGGCAGTGCAGGTGCAGCAGGCGATTTTACAAAAGTTCTTACAGGAAATGTTATCATAAAAGGTGCCACTTGGACTGCCCAAACAATAGACGTAGCTGATGACGGCTATTATGTAATAATTCCTGAAAAACAAATAACGAAAGCCATTCTCGACAAAGGAATAGTGATGGTATATTATACTTTTTCTGGCATAAGTACACCGATGCCTTATTTGTTTGGTGCGGGCAAGTTTTTACACCTGGCTTATTTAGAAAAAGGCGAGGGAAGAATCAGAATTGACCTTCAACCTGCTATTTATTTAAGCAAACTTATCAAACCAAGCACTGATTATAGTTTTCGTTGGGTGATTGCCACAGGAAGCACGGGCGGGCGAATGAGCAACATCAACTGGAATGATTATAATGATGTAAAAACAAAATTAGGTTTGAAAGATTAACTATAAACAACTGATAATAAAGCAATTGACTAATAAAAATATTTAGAAAACATGAAAAAACAAATGATACTTAGCAGCATCTTTTTCTTGATGCTCACGCTGATTGCTTGCAAAAAAGGCGAGCAAGGCGAGATCGGACCGGCAGGTTCGGCAGGAACAAAAGGTGCTAAAGGAATAACTGGTGATAAAGGAATCGCTGATGCCAAGGGCATGGTTTCGTCAAATTGGATTGACGTAAAAGGCATAGATTGGCGTGCTGCTACTAATGCAAATTCGTATTTTGTGGCATACACAAGCCCCGGTCTTACGGCAGATATTATTAGTAAAGGCGTGCTTTATGTTTTTATGAGAACAGAGGCTGATATTAATACAGTTTCGGCTTTACCATTTGTAAGTGCTTCTACGGGTCGTAGGTATTATACCTTAGTAGGCTTGTCGAATAATATTCCTTCAATTCAATTTTATCAAAACGTAACGCCGCCAAGTAGTACATTTTCTACAAGTACCAATGTTTCGTTTCGCTTTGTGGTTGTGCCAGCTTCAGGTGCAAGAATGGCGAGTATTGACTGGACAAATTACGAAGAAGTTAAAAAAGAACTCAACTGGGTAGATTAACCATAAAAACTAATAAAAAACAATGAAAAATATAAAATATACTACCATTTTCTTCTTTCTGATACTTTTGGCGTGTCAAGAAGAAACACCTCAATTGCCTGAAAAAGTAGCGATTTCGACTGAAAAAGAGATGATTTCAAGTCATTTTTCTATGAAAACTTTTAGTCCTCGAAAAAAAATTGAAAAAAGTAAGGTAAATAAAAACTTAGATTTTTCGGCATATTTACAGAATAGCGAAAACTTAATTCCTCCGCCTTTTGCGAGAGAAAACTCGGTGGCAGCAGCAGAAAAGGGCTGTGCAAAAATCAAAAAAGTTATCAACAGATACCCCGACTTTGGCTATGACGAAACCGCCACCATAACATATAGAGCAGTCAATTTGATTGATTATATTGATTATGAATATTCGGACGACCCTTCTTATAATGGGCGTATGACGTTTGCATATTCGACTAATGGTCAAACACTTACGATTAGTTTTACACCTAAGACAGGGACTGTTAGAGCTGACAAAGACATCGTAAAACTCAATGCAAAAGGCTATGCAGTAGAATGGCTACATGACTTGACTAATTTTAGATATGAAAACCCCTATACCGAAAAAATCGAATATAACGCACAAGGTTTCCCAACAAGATTTACAGAAATTTATGAAGGAAAAATCATCACTGATGACGTAGTAAAATACACCAAAGAAATTAATTTTGAAACCGTTACTGATGCTATTTCGGGCGATGTGGTAAGCTATACTTATGACCTCACAAAAAAATCACTTTTAGCACTTACAGGTAGTCCATTTTGGTCAGATATTGCCAGATTTTACGGCGAAAATAATACCAATTATATGACAGGAGTAGTTGTAAAAGACAAAGCAGGTAAGATTACCTTCACTGTAAATATAGAAAGAACTTACTCAGCAGATGGCACTCCAAAAACCATTACTCGTAAAGAAGATGGCAAAGTTGTAGTGATTTATGATGTTCAATCGCTTGATTGCAAAAATTATACCTACTCAGCACCTCGCACGTGGAAATAAAATAATAAAGGAATTTGGAAGTGTTTGCTCTAAACAGCAAACATTTTCAAATTAATCTTTAAAACCCCAACGTAAGTTGCCGCCCAATCATTTCATCGGCAAACTGAAGATTTGTAAAGGAAATGCCCATGAGCCTAACACCTTTGGGCATTGGCAGCAAATGATTGAGCATTTCGTAAGCAACTTTTGTAAAAAAACTTTTCTCAATAACCGTTAATTGAGAAGTCCGACTTCGAGTTAGGCTTTCAAAATCTGCAAATTTTATTTTCAGCGTAATACTTTTACCATAAGCATTGGCACGTTCCATGCGTCGCCAAAGTTGCTCAATGATGTCGTCAAGTTCACGATACAGTTCATCTGGTTCAAAAATATCATGATTAAAGGTATTTTCCACACCAATAGATTTTCTAATACTATCAGGATTTACAGGGCGATTATCAACGCCACGAGCAATATCAAAGTAGTATTTTCCTACTTTTCCGAAATGTTTTGTCAGGAAATCAACACTTTTTTCTCGTAAATCTTTTCCAGTGAAAATGCTCATTTTGTGCATTTTCTCGGCAGTTACTCGCCCAATGCCGTGAAACTTACTAATTTCGAGTATTTCAACAAAAGCTTGGGCTTGAGCGGGTTTTATTACAAAAAGCCCATCTGGTTTTCGATAATCAGAAGCTATTTTTGCTAAAAATTTATTAATCGAAACTCCGGCCGAGGCAGTTAGCATGGTTTTTTCTTTGATTCGGGTTTTTATTTCTTGGGCAATTTCGGTAGCAATTGTCATTTCTTTCAAATTTTCGGTTACGTCCAAATAGGCTTCATCGAGCGAAAGAGGTTCAACTAAAGGAGTATATTCTAAAAAAATTTCTCGAATTTCGTTAGAAACTTGCTTATAAACTTCAAAACGAGGTTTTACAAAAATCAAATTCGGGCATTTTTGTTTCGCAATACGAGACGACATCGCCGAGCGAACTCCAAATTTCCGAGCTTCATAACTTGCCGCCGCCACTACGCCACGTTCGCTACTTCCGCCAACGGCAACAGGTTTTCCTCGTAATTCTACAAAATTACGTTGTTCGACCGACGCAAAAAAAGCGTCCATATCAATAGACATTTTTAACATATTTTTTCTTTGATTAGTATAATTTTCTGACAATCCAGTCTAAAATTATACATTGAACAAGCTGTAAACATCAAATTTTCT
>NZ_JAYWCU010000058.1:0-4393 GCF_043780375.1 Emticicia sp.
AAAGATACATCGGCGGTTGAAACAGCTATTTTATTTGAATTAGAAAGCAGTAGAGACACGTTGGGTTTTTGTGAAATGTATAAACGCACAGACATTCAGATTGTGTTGCCGCTCGCAAATGGGAGTTTAATTTGGGTAGGTCGACAAGATAGTGCTGCTCAATTAATTGATTATACAGACTCTCAAGGGGTGGAAAAATCAAGTAATCAATTGCAGATTAAAACAAATCAATTCTCGTTTACTTATTTAAACTTATTTTATATTAATTAACGAAAATACAATGTCAAAATTACAAATAATCCTACTTCCAGAAGTAGCCGAAGTATATGATGTTGAAGCCAATGTAGAAAACCAAATTATTGGTATTGCAGGGATTGCAGGTGAAATTGACCTGACAACATTAAGCCTGGCACGAGCCAAAGTACTTTTTTCTTTAGGCCTTTCAAAAGTCTTGAAACTCAAGAAAGAAGAAAAGCAAATCGAAAAGAAATAGTGGTTGAATAAATGAATAATATCACAAAAGCACGGCAGCATCTGCTGTGCTTTTTTTGAATAAAAACATGAATGCAATAAAATATTGGCTCGAAAGCAACGGCTCATTTGAGGATGGATTGAGGCTATTTGAATTGTTTGGCAACAATCAAACCTGGTTGTCAACATTTCAGAATATTGGCGAAAGTGAGTTTACTTCTGAGCAGCTACATAAACAGCTCAGTAGCTTAGTAATTGTTGCTGAAGCTAAACCTGAGCAGCTCAAACAAGAGCTGAGTAAACAAATCATTAGCACCATTGCACCCAGCGATTTGACTGATGCTCCTGAAGCTATCAAAGAAGCAGTCAATCGCCGAAAATACTTGTATTCGAGCGTCAATCGTGAGCATGAGCGATTGATCGCTTATGTCGAATCACAATCCGAATTCAAAGCAAAATTGAGCGGTGAAATCAAAATGCGTGATGTGATCAAGGCAATGGACAAGCTCGACATAGGCGGTCAGGCAATTCCATTCAATATTATTGCCATTACTGCCAATGCTCATAAAGATACGGGTGGTGAAATATTGCATTTGCAAGGCGTATTTCAAAATAAATACCGAGTTGTCCAGGAAAGGGAAGTGAAAACTAATTTTGACCGAACACCGATGAATACAGGTAAATCGGCAAACCCACTCGCCAACCGTATCAGACGAATATTTATAACCGAAACCAACGAAGTTAAAAACGTTGATATGGTACTCATTACTCATTTCAACTGGAAAAGAATGATATACTAATCATGGAGCAATTAGAAGCAAAAAAACTGGCACTGAACCTGAAAGACAATTGGTATGAAATAGCTAAACTTTGGGAGATTACCAAACACTACGACAACACAGGTCAGGTTTTGGAAAAGCAAAAGGCTGTCAAGATAGAATTGAAAGCAGGAGAAAGCCTTACCAAGCGACTTTATACGCTCCGAACGTATATTTCGCCAACTTACCTGAAACGCAAGCCAGAAGCCAAGCGAGAGGCGTACAAAGCAAATATATTAGCCGAAATAACAAAAATAGAGCAACTAATCGAAGACCAAGAAGATGAGTTTATTCAGGTTTGATGATATTGATAAAAAAGACGATGCAGTAGTCTCAGCAACGGTACAAACAATGCGAAATGTAGGTGCTTCAAATGAAGGCATCACAGAGATTATAGAACTCGTAAAAAACAATCAATTGGTAACATTTCTGACCAATGGGAAATGGTCGGTACATCAATTAATCGTTGCCATTTTTATGTGGTTCGGCAAAGGTAAACTTTCTTTCACCACTTGGGGATTATCCGAGCCACCACTGCGAGCTTTGCAATTACTGAAAGAGCAAGGCTATATCACACACTTACAAGCGATACTTGACCATCGAATTCGAGAACGACAGCCCATTGCCTATCAATTCTTTTTGGGTATTGCCGATGAGTATGGATTTGCCAAATCTCACGCCAAAGGTTATTTCATAGAGACCGACACCCACAAAATAAGCATAATAATAACCGCCAACTTAAACCGAAACACAAAGAATGAATTTGGATGCGTAATCATAGGCTCAGATACATTCGATTTATACCACCAATGGATAACCCGACACTTACAGACGATCAAAGAGTAGAAGTACAACAGTTTGCCAGTGCTTTTTTATCAAAAAAAGACATTTTAAAAATAACTCAAATACATGATTGTATAGAAATTGACCAAATAATTGAAATAGAACAGCTCAAGCAGAAGGCAATCGTCAATAATGTAATATTCAAATTAGCCGCCGCTAATAGTTCTGAGGCGATAAAACAAGCACTGAAAATATTTGATGCTCAAAATCAGTCTAAAGTATGAAAAAGGAAATCACAACACATGACCAAGAAAGCCTACGTACAATAGTCAAGAAGGTACTTAACGATGAGCCATTTGAAATGACCACTGCCGTTGCCCGACAAGTAGCCATTATTAATTTCATCAAAGACCTTAAAGACCAAGACTATACACGTCGTGAAATTATGAAAGAATTGTCGAGCGATTTCAAACGATTCGGCATTACATCTTATACATCGGCATATATTTATTACCACGAATTCGTAAACATTTATGACCAACGCAATCTATTTGAGCAGAAAGAATTGATGATGAGCATTTTGCAAGAGAACATCTTGGAAGATAAAGAACGTGAATTAACGAAAGGTGAACCCGATGGTAAAATATTAGCAGCACACAATAAAAGCATGATTGACCTCCTAAAACTCATGCCAAAATCACCACCAATTGACTATTCGAAAGTACACTTGCCAGATATATTTTTCTCATTTGACCCTTCCTCTTTAAATACTCCAGTTGAATTGAATGAAGAAAAACTGCAAAAGAAATTGAAAAAATACTGGGATGTTGAGAAAAAACAGTATTCAGAATTAATAAAAAGTATGGCAACCGAGGCTGTAATTGTTGAAGAATGAAAAAACTACACGCAAATAAGCCTCAAATGGAGGCAAATACCATAATCTCAAAGATTATGCTGTTGATATATGCTCGACGAACGGGTAAGACTTCTGGTGTTGGTGTTCCAAAAATGTACAAAATGAGCAAAGAAATGCCTCGATGCCGTTTGTTTTGGGGTAATCCTTCATATACAAACCTCTATCGGAATACACTTCCTGAAATAAAATCGAACCTCGAAAACCGTATTGGATTAGTTGAAGGCACGCATTATGTCATGCGTGAAAAACCACCAATTGGTTTTGAGCGAGCCTACCGACCATCAACCGACCATGCCAATACTTTGTTTTTTAAGCAGGGTTCTGAGTGTAACTTCTTTTCTCTCAATTTCAATGTAATCAATAACGGTGATGCAGTTGATGGTGGTTTCTTAGACGAAGTTCGCTTCATGGATCAAACCATCATCAATAATCTTTTGCTTTGTTTGTCAGGAACTCATCACAGCTTTTTGAATAATCCTTATCATAAGTCAATCACAATGATGACCGATATGCCAACCGACGAAAGAAGCGATTGGCTGTTCGACTATGAAAAAGATATGCACCCTGACATTATCCAGGACATTGTTGAAAGTCATTATTATTGGCAGCATTACAAGCAAAAACTAAAAGAAGATCATTCGCAATCATATCACTATGCGATCGAACAAAAGATTAAATATTATCAAGAAAATCTTTGCAAGTTATCTAATCTAACTACTGCTGTCCTTAAAGCATCTACCTTAGATAATGTTCACGTATTAGGAATTGATACAATTGAAAACTTCATGAAGTTATTACCGCCTGATGAATTTGTCAGGTCAGTTTTGAATATCAGAAGAAAAAAAAGCAACGAAGGTTTCTACTATGAATTAAGCGACCAATTGCACGGCTATCGTTCGCCAAAGGTTAGTTATATATCTAATACTAAGGATCTTGACGGAAATCAAGATTGTAATTGGGACAATGATATTGACTACAAACAACCGCTCAAAATAGCATTAGACTATAATTCTGCGATATGTACAATGATTGTCGGGCAATTATCAAAGAATAAAAGAGAATTGAAGTTCTTGAAAAACCTGTGGGTCGAACGCCCACTAAAACGTAAGCATCTAATAGAGCAGTTCCACAACTATTACAAAAACCTACCAGTCCGTGAAGTAGATTTCTATTTCGACAATACCGCAACCTGGACCGATGCCGACAAAACCATTGATGAAAGCTATGCCGCTAAGACGGTGCAGGAGCTAGAATCTTTTGGGTGGACAGTAAATCTACACTATCTCGAAAAGCCAATTACCCACAAATGGACGTTCGAGCGATGGGGAGAATTGCTACGTGGCAGTTTAGGCTTAAAGTTTAGCTTTAATCTTGATAACTGTTACGAATGGTTTCAAGCCTGTGA
>NZ_JAYWCU010000059.1:0-14520 GCF_043780375.1 Emticicia sp.
GCCTCGATTCAATGCCGATTTTAAAACAAATTTTGATCAAAACTTGCCAAAAATAAAGATAATCCCGCAAGATTTTGGGCGAGTTTTATTAAATGTGATAAACAACGCTTTTTATACGGTTCAACAAAAAAATAAGCTAAACTTGGAAGGTTATAAACCATTGGTGAATATCGAAACGTACTTAGAAGAAGATGAAATTGTAATCAAAATTCAAGATAACGGTTTAGGTATGCCCGAAAGTGTAAAAGCAAAAATATTTCAACCATTTTTCACCACAAAACCAACGGGCGAAGGTACAGGTTTGGGGCTAAGTTTGGCTTATGATATTATTACCAAAGCTCATGGTGGGACTTTGGAAGTAGAAACAAAAGAAGGCGAAGGAACAACGTTTATTATAAAATTACCTTATATTTGAATTAAATTTGAGTAGCTGTTGAAGGCTAAATTACAAGCCTCTTAAAACTCTTTAAAAGCCTATTCCCAATGAGAATCTTAGTAGTTGATGACGAAGAAGACGTAAAAACGCTTTTTTTACAACGTTTTCGTAAAGAAATTCGAGACGGTGAGTTTATGTTTTCGTTCCAACATTCGGGCGAAGATGCTTTAACTTTCCTTCATGAACACGAGTCTGAAGCAATTTTGATACTCTCCGACATCAATATGCCAGGCATGAGCGGTTTAGAACTATTAAGAAGAATAAGGTTAGTAAGTCCAGCCGCACCACCTGTTGTGATGATGATTACAGCCTACGGTGACGATGAAAACCACGACCAAGCCATGAAGTTAGGAGCAAACGATTTCTTGACCAAACCTTTAGATTTTGCTGACCTCAAACAAAAACTCAAAAGCTCGTTATGAACGCCAAAATAATGGTAGTTGATGATGAGGCGGACTTAGAAACGCTCATCAAACAAAAATTTCGCCGACAAATTAGAGAAAAAACGTATGAGTTTAGCTTTGCTAATAATGGGGTGGAAGCATTAAGATTATTGCACGAAAGTCCTGATATTGATATGGTATTGAGCGATATAAATATGCCAGAAATGGACGGTTTGACGCTCCTTACCAAACTTGCTGAACAAAATCCATTACTCAAATCGGTCATTGTTTCGGCTTATGGAGACATGGATAATATTCGCACGGCCATGAATCGTGGAGCGTTTGACTTTGTGTGTAAACCTATCAATTTTGAAGATTTAGAACTAACCGTCGAGAAAACACTCAAGCACGTTTTACAAATCAGAGAAACCATCAAAGCCATTAAAGAAAATAATATTCTGAAGATGTATGTTGATGAAACGGTGCTGAAATTTATGAATGGTCAAGAATTTGAATCATCACTCACTGCCAACGAAACCATCGAAGCTACCGTAGTTTTTATTGATATTTGTGGTTTTACTGCTATTTCTGAAAAAGAATCGCCCGATACTGTAGTCAATTTGATTAATAAATATTTCGATATTATGGTCAAAGAAATTATCGAACAAGGCGGTTATATTGATAAATTTATGGGCGATGCCGTGATGGCCGTTTTCAAAGGCGACTACCACCTCGACCGAGCCATCGAAGCATCTTTGTCGGTTCGCTCAAAGATTGACTTGATTCAAGAACATTTACCCAATTTTGAGACTTATTTACCAAAAGTCTCCATCGGAATTAATACTGGGGAGGTTATTTCGGGTAATATCGGCTCTGCATCGCTTCGTCGGTTAGATTATACCATCATAGGAGATATTGTTAATACTGCCCAACGCCTCCAATCGGTGGCAAAACCAAGTCAGGTTGTCGTAAACGAAGTAACATATCATAAAATAAAAGAGTCTTTTACTTGCAGTGAAGTTGGCGAAGTAAACCTCAAAAATAAGTCTTTACCCGTCAAGATATTTGAAGTTGTTTCCTGACGTTCTCCTTTTATCCTTTCCTTAAATTTTTAAATTAATAGGGAACAACAAACCATTATTTAGGGTTATTACAGAATAGGAATAGCATTTTGACTATTTTGATTGTATCTTTGTGCATTATTTATGATACAAAATTGTATTTAACTAAGTTTATAACAAGCAAAAATAAAATGCTCACTATCAGTAATTTACACGCCAGAATAGAGGAAAAAGAAATATTACGTGGAATCAATTTAGAGATAAAACCAGGTGAAGTTCATGCTATTATGGGGCCCAACGGTTCGGGAAAAAGCACATTAGCTTCGGTTTTGGCAGGTCGTGAAGACTACGAAGTAACCGAAGGTTCAGTATTGTTTAATGGGAAAGATTTACTTGATTTAGCTCCTGAAAAACGTGCCGCTGAAGGTATTTTCTTAGCATTTCAATATCCAGTAGAGATTCCTGGTGTAACGACAATCAATTTTTTGAAAACAGCTCTCAATGAAATTAGAAAATATAATGGTCAAGAGCCTTTAGATGCTGCTCAGTTTTTGAAGCGAATGCGAGAAAAAGCAAAATTAGTAAAAATTGATGATGCTTTATTGAAACGCTCACTCAACGAAGGATTTTCGGGTGGTGAGAAAAAACGCAACGAAATCTTCCAAATGGCAATGCTTGAACCAACTTTAGGTATTTTGGATGAAACAGATTCTGGACTTGATATTGATGCACTACGTATAGTTGCTGAAGGTGTAAATCAATTACGTAACGAAAACCGCTCTTTTATTGTAGTTACCCACTACCAACGTTTGCTTGATTATATCGTTCCAGATTTCGTTCACGTACTTTACAAAGGTCGTATCGTGAAATCAGGAACAAAAGACCTTGCTCTCGAATTAGAAGAAAAGGGTTATGATTGGATTAAAAATGAAGTTGATGCTTTGGAGGCGATTTAATGTTTAATGATAGAATGAGTTAATGTTAATAAAAATACATATTTAACTTTACTAAACAGTCTATTTTTTATGCAAAAAATCCAAGTTTCAAATAGTCCGAAGCCAGTGGGACATTATTCGCAAGCAATTGTCAGTAATGGATTGTTGTTTACTTCTGGAATTTTGCCTATAAAAATAAAAACGTCTGAAAAATTATCGCCCGAAAGTACAATAAATAAGCAGTTGGAGGTGGTTTTTCAGAATTTGGAACAAATATTAAAAGAAGCATCTCTAACACCTAATGAAGTAGTGAAAACAACAGTTTACATTACTAATGGTGAAGATTGGGGCATAATTAATCAAACATTCGCTGATTTTTTTGGAGAACATCGCCCTGCCCGTTCGATTATTCCAGTGTCAGCATTACATTTTGGATATAAAATAGAGTTGGAAGCTATTGCAGAAATGCTTTAGTCCATAGACCATAGACGATAGTTCATTGTTGGGTTTTCTAAGAATCGACTATGAACTACCGCCCATCGACTAAAATTATGAATTCAATAGAAAATAAAGAATTAAAAGCACAATTAATAGCAGATTTTCAGCTATCGCAAGCAACATTGAATGGTAAAAGTAATATGCCCATTCATCAGTTACGTGGCGAAGCTATGAAAAATTTTGATAAATTGGGTTTCCCAACCATTCGCCATGAAGAGTGGAAATACTCGAATGTAAGTAACTTAATTAAGCAAACATTCGATTTTCATACGAAAACGGATTTCAAGAAATCTGACTTAAAAAAAATACACGTACCGCATTTGAAAGGTAATATCCTGTATTTTATCAATGGAGTTTATAATGCCGAAATTTCGGAAATAGCAACACCTGAAGATAAACTCAAAGTTATTTCTTTTTCGGAAGCCCTTGCTACCCAGCCCGAATTAATTGAAGAACATTTTGGTAAATATGCCAACTACCAAAACGATGCTTTTACAGCCCTAAATACTGCTCTTTCTAATGACGGCGTAGTAGTTCAAGTAGCCGATAATAAAGTTGTTGAAGAACCAATTATTATTCGATACATCTCTGATGTGAGGCTTGCAAATGTGGGTTCACAACCTCGAAATTTGATAATTGCTGGTAAAAACTCACAAGTAAAAATTGCGGAATCTTACCGAACTGTTGGCGAAAATGCCTCTTTTGTAAATACTGTCACCGAAATTATCGTTGGTGAATCGGCAATCGTTGATTACTATAAGGTGCAGGATGAGAGCGATAAAACCTATCATATTGGCACTACGCAAGTACATCAAAAAGGACGTAGTTATTTTTATGCAGCCACGGCAACTTTAAACGGTGGATTTGTAAGAAATAACCTTAACGTAGTATTAGATGGCGAGCATATTGAAAGCCATTTGTTTGGATTATATGTGCCAAATGGCAAGCAGCATATTGATAACCACACATTGGTAGACCACCAAAAGCCAAATTGCGAAAGCAACGAACTTTATAAAGGTATTTTGATGGATAAATCTACGGGTGTTTTCAACGGGAAAATTTTTGTTAGAGAAGATGCCCAGAAAACAAATGCTTATCAAAATTGTAGAAATGTGATTACTTCTGACGAGGCTACCATGAATACAAAACCGCAGTTAGAAATTTGGGCAGATGATGTGAAATGTTCGCACGGAACAACCACTGGTCAACTCAACGATGAAGCTATTTTCTATATGCAATCACGTGGAATACCTAAAAAAGAAGCCATACGTTTACAATTATTAGCATTTGCTCAAGATGTGGTTTCTCAAATCAAAATTAATTCTATCAGGGAATATATCGAAAAATTAATTTTGGAAAAATTAGAAGCAGCTTAATAGATTGGAATGATATTAAAATGCCTCGTAATCTACTGATTACGAGGCATTTGTGTTTTTATTTCAATACTTCTACCGAAATCTTACTGTCGGCATATATTCGATGTGTTGCTTTCTGAAAATCACTTTCCTCGGCTTTATAGATGTTTGCTACATATTTTTGAGGATTTATATCAAATAAAGGAAATGCAGTTGATTGCACTTGAATCATGATTTTATGCCCTTTTTTGAACGTATGTAAAACATCTTGAAGACGAAAATTAATGTCAGTTTTTTTATTTGCTATCAAAGGTTCTGGTTTTGAAAATGAATTTCTGAAACGTGAACGCATAATTTCACTTCGTACCATTTGTTGATACCCTCCCAAAGTGATGTGTTTGGGAGTATAAGGACTATTTTTTTCATCACCTGGATAAACGTCAATTAATTTAACAAAGAAATCAGCATCTGTTTTTGTTGTTGAGATTTTGAGGTTTGCCATGATTTCGCCGCCAAGTGTGATATCTTCTGTCAAAATAGCTGTTTCGTACGTCAAAACATCGGTTCTTCTACCTGCAAAACGTTGGTCTTCACTCATGTAGTTGCGTGGGCTAAAGCCTGTTATTTGTTTGGGGTCTTCGGTGTATGGCACTGGCTTTGCAGGGTCAGAAATATATTCTCCGAAGCCTTTACCAGTCATTTGGGTTGATAATTTCCCATTTGGATTCAAGTAAAAATTAACTTTTTGAGAAGTTTTTACTGGAAATTCCGAAAATTCACGCCATTCTTTTTTACCAGTATCAAACAAATAGGCTTCTGGTAAACCAGTTTTTCCATCACCCGATTCTTTCAAAAAATGCTTAAAAAATTTCAATTCCATATTTTTCTGAAAATAGGTTGAAACGCTATCACCAAAATAAATATTAGAATGAAAATGATGTCCTTGTTCACGAGCCCAGTCACCATGCCCAAAAGGCCCCATTACGAGTGTATTATAGGCATTTGCATTGTTTTTCTCTAAGTTTTTGTAAATATTCAAGGGGCCGGGTAAGTCTTCTGCATCAAACCAACCTCCAACTACCATCATGGCAGGAAGATTTTTGACATTTTTTAAATACGGAAGAATGCTCCTTTTTTTCCAAAACTCATCATAATTGGGGTGTTCAATATGTTCTTTCCAGAAGAAATTATCACTGTAAACTTTTGTGAAATTCTTCAAAGGAGTCATTGTTTTGTACCAATCAAAACCATCTACTGTATTGAGTTTTGGAAATTTATCATCGTACCAAGAATCGGTCATTGGTTGAGGGTGTTGCACGCCAAAAACTGGAAAAGTCATACCATATCCAATGGTAAAAGCTCCATTATGGTGAAAGTCATCAAAGAAAAAGTCTGAAATGGGAGCTTGAGGTGACGATGCTTTCAATGCTGGATGTCCGCACAATGCTCCTGCAATGGTGTAAAAACCAGGGTAAGAAATGCCATATTGACCCACTCGACCATTATTATTTGGAATGTTTTTTACCAGCCAATCAATCGTATCATAAGTATCAGAAGCCTCATCAATGTCAGTTTGCTTGGTTTTATTGGCAATATGAGGAGTCATATTTGTCCAAACTCCTTCCGACATCCAACGACCTCGCACATCTTGGTTCACAAAAATGAATTTTTCTCGCATCATATAACGTGAATAATACAACATTTTAGGATAATCATCTTTTCCATAGGGCGAAACATCATAGCAAGTACGTTGCATTACTATTGGATAGGCATTGCTGGGCGAAGCATCTTTTGGCGTATAGATATTTGTGAAAAGTTTCACGCCATCACGCATAGTGATTTGTACTTGTGTTTTTACATAATTTTCTCTAACAAAAGCCGAGTCTTGCTGTGCAACTGACATTGTTTGTGCTTTTGTTAAGAATGACAATAGGTTGATTGTCAATAAAATAAGGAGTTTTTTCATTAGTTTAAAGGAGAGTTTTATATCTTAATTGAATGGAAAAACGCTACCTTTTGTTAAATAGCGTTTTTCTCAAAGTGATTCATTCCAAAATACTTTTTTTACTAAAAACTCACTACTCTTTCATATTCAATTCTCCTTCCCATTTCGCAACAACTGCCGTTGCAACGGCATTTCCTGCAACCGAAGTAGCTGAGCGACCCATATCCAACAACCAATCAACAGCAAAAAGTAGAATTAAACCTTCGGCAGGGAGATTAAACATTGACATTGTACCAGCAATAACCACCAAAGAGGCACGAGGTACACCCGCAATACCTTTACTCGTAATCAAGAGTGTAAGCATCATCGTTACTTGCTGTCCGATACTTAAATCTATTCCATAAGCCTGAGCAATAAAACCAACGGCAAAAGTCATGTACATCATTGAGCCATCAAGATTGAACGAATAGCCCAATGGCAAAACGAAACTCACGATGCGTTCTGAAACGCCAAATTTTTTGAGTTGTTCAATTTGCAAAGGCATTGAAGCCTCTGAACTTGCTGTACTAAACGAAAGAAAAAGAGCATCTTTTACATAAGTCAATAATTTCCAATAAGGCACTTTGACAAACATACAAATAAGTGGTAAGATGACTAATATAAAGAAAGCAAGTGTAGCAAAGAAACAGATAATCAGATACAGATAACCACTCAAAATTCCCAAACCTTTTTGGGCAATAACAGCCGCAACTGCTCCAAAAACACCATAGGGGGCAAAGCCCATTACATAGCTAACGATTTTGAACATTATTTCAGAAACGGCATCAAGGGCTTTGATAATAATTTTTCCATGATCGCCGATAGCGGCAGTTGCGATACCAAAAAAGACTGAGAATACTACAATTTGAAGAATTTCGTTGGTTGCTAATGCTTCAAAGAAACTTTGAGGAAAAAGGTGTGTAATGAAATTTTCCAAAGTCATTTTCTTAACTTCAATGCCGGTGTCTGCACCTGTTTTCGGTAAATCAATTTGCATCATTCTGCCCGGACGGAGAATATTTACAGCCACAAGCCCAGTTAATAATGACAAAATGGTAGCAAAATAGAAATAACCGAGTGTTTTTGCCCCAATTCTTCCCACTAATTTGAAATCACCCAGTTTTGCAATGCCGACTGTCAGAATAGAAAAAATCAATGGTCCGATAATCATTTTTATCATTCGCAAGAAAATCTTACTCAGAAGATTGAGATATGTGCTTGCCGAATCGAGCGATGCGACATCTTCTTTAAATGATTGATTCAAAATGTAGCCGACGATGATACCGAGCGTCATGCCGATGAAGATTTTCCAAGTAATGTTTAGTTTCATACGAAGTGACTTTAGGATGATGAAATTTGTCCCAATTTAGGATTTGGGAGGGTTTAGGTTTTTGAAAAATTTCCTATAAATCGGTTTACGATAAAGGAATTGAAGATACAAGATAGGATAAAAAATGTAATCTGTCAAAATTGTTGGTGTGCGAAATTCAATTTCATCAATAATTTTGCTTCCAGAGCCATTGGGCAACGCTTCGCTTTTTACGATTCTGTGCTTGTGTTTCCAGTACGTTAGAAAGAACGGAAGCTGCTCGCCTTCATCAACAAAGTAGGCTTCATCTACCGTAAAATAAAAATCAGTGATTTTACTGACCCAAAGTTGCCGTTTAATAAAAAAGTTTAGTTCTAATATAACTTTTTCGCCAATTTTCTGTCCAAATGAAATAAGTTTTACTGGAGGAAATGGTGGAGATAGTTGCATAAGGAGCTTTTCGTCAAATTGTTCCCAAACTTTTGAAACTGATTGATTGACAGAGGTTTCTATTTTGATTTTCATTTTTTTTAGACAGTAAATTATGAGAACTGAGATGTGAGAATTTGGTTTTGGTGATAAAAGCCGCTATCTCAATAAAAAATAACGTAAAAAGCACCTATTAATCAGGGGTTTTTACGCTAAAATAAATGATAATAGTTTAAGACCTTTGTTCTGTTCTAATAACCCCAAAAATAAAAATTATGTTTACGTTTTTAGAAATCAGCAATAGTTTCAGCAATATGGTGATGATTTACCCTTTACAATTTTTGTTGGTGGGTGTCTTACTAATGTTGGGTCTATATGAATTATATCATTCGAGTTGTATTGGAAGAATTTTTCACCAAAGAAAATTTTTTAAGTAGATTTTGTTTCATCATAGTGGTTAAGGTTGTACGCAAAAAGCCGCCTCGTTTTGAGGTGGCTTTTTTGTAGGCTTTGTCTCAAAAAAACATATTCCGTTTTTGGTTATTTTTCTTGATATAGTCTTAGAAGTTGTTTAAGTTTTTTTGCTGATAAACAACCTCTAAGATTCTACAAAAATCTTCGACCTTCAGAACAACTATCTATGTCCAAAATAGAATTTTTATTTCGTTAATTCCTCGAAGTTTCACTGTCTATATACAATGCGAACCGCCATGATTTGACTCTGAATTAATTATAAAAATGACAAGTGGTAGCCTAATGAAATGTGAGTCACCCAATAATATTTTAGAAATAAATTTGCTTCAAACACCAAATATGATGCCGCTAAAAACATCTTGCTAAAACCTGGTTTTAAAGCTTAGCAAGGAAGTTTTTTGAGACTTTTATTGATGGCTGTGGAGGGAATAAGTAGTATAATAATTGAAAACAAAAGCGATATCTAACCAATATGAAGAAAATTTATTTAACTTATTTAATAAAATTTATTATTTCAATTTTTGTTGTAAATTTACTTTCTGAGGCGGCATTTGCAGGAAGTGGGACGCAATATCAAAAGGCAAATGGAGCAAATTATAGAGCAACGTTTATCATCAATAACCCAATTGTAGTTATTACACAACCAAGCACACCAACAGTTTGTTATGAAAGTAATACCTCACTAAGTGCTACTGCAACTGGTAACGATGCCTATATTTGGCAAAAACAAAGTGGTGTAAGTTGGATAAACGTAAGCAGTGGTAATATTGCCAGTGGAGCGACCGCAATTTTATTGCTGTCAAATGTAACGACAACAGAAGTATATCGCTGCTTATTTACCAACAATGGTGGAATAAATACCTTCGCAACTAATCAAATCACGGTAACACCTCAACGACCTTCAATAACAGTGCAGCCATTTGATGCTTTTGATTGTAAAAACCTTGTGGTTAATTTTTTTGTAGGAGCTACTAATGTAGATTATCGATGGCAACGCAGGAGGGTAACAGATACCGATTATATAGATTTGACTGATGCTGTTCCAACTGATGTTTCTGGAACAATTACCAATTATCTACGAATTGACAAGGCGGCGTCTGCTAATAACCTTGATGGTACGCTTTATCGATGCAAAATAACTGATAAAACTACTCCTTTTTGCACAAATACAACTAATAGTGCATCTATAAATGTTAACTCTTTTAATACAAATATAGTAACTACAAGTCCAGTTTGTTTAGGTAATAGCATTACTTTTACTTCAAATATTGCAACAGGAGCATCTCGTTTAAACAGTTATCAATGGTATAAAAATAATATTTCAGGAAGTATAATCGGGGCAAATAATGCTTCATTTACAACAATAATTGCTTCAACGTCTGATAATAGTTGGGGTGTACAAGGAAATTTTCAATCTAATGATACATCACCATCAGGTGTAACAACAACAGCCACTTGTCTTTTGTCTCAACCCAGTAGCATTACCATAAGAGATTTACCTACAGTCCCAACACTTACAAATGCAACTCGTTGTGGTTCTGGAGCAATAACACTAAGTGCATCAGGGGCGACAACAGGGAAAAATTATAAATGGTATGTTGATAATAACCCTGCGACGACATTTTTCCAGAAAGACTTATACACATATTCGCCTACGTTAGCTTCAACCACCGATTATTATGTAAGCATTTATACAACAACTTCACCTTTTTGTGAAAGTGCAAGGGTGAAGGTAACAGCTACAATAAATACCCTTCCCACAATAACTTTGGGCAGTGTATCTGATATTTGTAATTCGGCTACGACATTTAATTTACCTCATTCAACTCCTACCAATTCTCCCAATGAATATTCAATTTTAGCAGGAACACCAGCATTAAGTGGCTTTTCGGCAATAATAAATGTGGCTTTGGGAGGCTCGCCAATTAGTGTTACAATTCCAGCAAATACTACGGCAAATACTTATCAGTTTGCAATTTCGGTGAAAAATACAACTACCAATTGTGTTTCCGCAAGTCAAAATTTTACAGTTAAAGTCAATAATACGCCCGTTGCTCCAACGGTTTCAACTCCAATAAATTATTGCCAAGATGCTACAATTGCAACATTGTCAGCTACAGGTTCAAATACTTTATTGTGGTATGGTACAAACTCTACGGGTGGAATTTCGAGTGCAATTGCTCCAACGCCAAGTTCAGCTTCGACAGGAACTACAACTTATTATGTCAGTCAGAAAAGTTTTGATAATTGCGAAAGTACACGGGCTTCGATTGCCGTTGTTATTCATGATAATCCAGTTGCTCCAACCACTTTACCAGTAAATTATTGTAAAAATGCAACAGCAGTGGCACTTTCGGCAACTACAACGGCAGGAAATAGTTTAGTTTGGTATGGGACAAATTCAACGGGGGGAGTTTCAAGTTTATCGGCACCTTTAGTTTCAACATCATTTGTTGGAACTACAACTTTTTACGTTAGTCAAATCTCTCCATCACCTGCCAATTGTGAAAGCTCAAGAGCTTCGATTATAGTTACTGTTTATGATAATCCAGTAACTCCAACAGCCACAACACCAATAGGTTATTGTCAAAACACCATAACTACGGCACTTTCGGCAACAGCAACGGGTACTTTATTATGGTATGGAATAAGTGCAACAGGTGGTACTTCGAGTGCCTCTGCTCCAATTCCACAAACAACTTCAGCAGGAACTTTTACTTATTATGTAAGTCAAAAAGATGGCAATAATTGCGAAAGTACAAGAGCAAAAATTGATGTTGAGGTTACACAAATACTTGCAGCCGGAATAATTGCTGGAACAAATGCTTTTTGTATAACTGGAGTTCTGAATAATTCAACCACATTAACGGCAAATCCAACTGGTGGAAATGGTGACTTTAATTATCAATGGCAAAATACGACAGGAAATATAGCTTTGGCTACGAATCAAACTTTTGTAACCTCGACTGCTAATAATTATAAGACAGTCATATCTTCGGGCTATTGTACTGCTACCACTGCTACTTTTTCAGTTTCAGCACAAGGTTGGAACGATGTTCCGAATATAACAGGCAATACGCCTGATATTTGTGGAAGTGGAACAAAAACTTTGAGCATTGTCAATCCAAATGCTTCTGGAACATACAAATGGTTTACTGATGCAAGCACTTTATCGCAAATAGCATCGGGGACAAGTTATTCTACGCCAACTTTATCAACAACAACAACTTATTATATTGCTCGTGAGCAAGATGTTACAGGAAGCCTCACTTGCCACACTAACCGAACTGCTGTATCCATAAATATAGTTACATCTCAACCAGCTCCTACAATAGTCAATTCGGCAAATAGAACAATTTTATGTAACAATGAATCAGTTTTTTCATTAACAGTATCGTGCAGTTCAGGAAATGGGCAATATCGCCTAAATAGTGGTATTTGGACTTTAGGAAATTCTGTAAATATCAATCCAGCGACCTATTCTTCATCCCTTACATTTACCTATGATTTTAAATGTGTTTTGAGTGCTGCATGTGAAAGTTCTTTGGCTTCAACAAACATAACGGTAAATCCTGCACCCAATGCACCAACTATTTCGGGAAATACGTCTATTTGTTTAGGTAGTTCAGTGATATTATCGGCAAGTGGTTGTACTGGAACGGTAATTTGGTCGAATGGCGTATCAGCAAGCTCAATAATAGTTGCGTCAGCAGGGACATATTCAGCCACTTGTACGGTTAATGGTTGTGTAAGTTTGGCATCTTCCCCTCAAATAGTAGTAGTAAATCCGATTTCACAAGCTCCAATAATTAATTCCGACGATACCGATAACATAGTTTGTCAAGGAACAAATATAGTTTTAGCAGCAAGTAATTGTTCAGGAACGGTAATTTGGTCGAATGGTGTAACAGCAAGTTCAATAATAATTTCGTCTGCAGGAACTTATAATGCCACTTGTACCGTAAATGGCTGTGTAAGTTTGTCATCAATATTACAAACAATTGTAGTAAATCCGTTGCCGAGTTTTGCAACTCGACCGTTGAATCAAACCAATTGTAAGACATTAAGTTCAACTTTTTCAGGAACTGTAAATACTTCATCGGCTTTACAATGGGAATACAGGAAAGTTTCGACCGATGCTTTTGGAAGTGTTGGAAGTTCGTCAACATCAACAACTTCCCCTTTAACAGCATCAAGCATTGGTTCTACAACATATCCTCATGGTTCAGAATTTAGATTAAAAGCAACATTAAATGGGTGTATAACATATTCAGATATTGCTATTTTGAGTGTAAACTCTATCAGTGGTGATATTCCAGACCAAATAAAATGTAATAGTGGAAGTACAACTTTCGATTTAACTACTTTAAGTATCGTTGGAACAATTTCGAGTTATCAATGGGAAGTAAGTACATCCTCAGGAAGTGGTTTTAATAGTGTAACAGGGAGTCAGTTTAATGGAGCGAATACTCCAATATTAACTATTAATCCTGTCAGTGCAAGTGATGGAATAAAATATTACCGTTGTAAAATTGTTTTTACAAATACATCGACTGGTTCCTGCACGATTTCGTCAAATAGTGGAAAATTGACCGTTACAACCATTATTCCATCAATAATTTCTGGTGCATCAGCAATTTGTTCAGGAAATGCAACAACGCTAACAGCGAGTAGTTGTTCCGGAATTATCACATGGAATACTGGAGCAGTAGGAAGTTCGCTAAGTGTTTCATCAGCAGGAACTTATAGTGCCACTTGTACGCAGAGTAGTTGCACAAGTTTGGCTTCAAACATACATATACTTACTGTAAATACAATTCCGATAGCCCCAACAATTAGTTCTGATGATGCAGATAATTCCGTATGCCAAGGCACAAATATAATTTTAACAGCCAGTAATTGTTCGGGAATCATCATTTGGTCGAATGGCGTAAGTGCAAGTACGATCACTGTATTGTCTTCGGGAACATATAATGCTACTTGTACGGTTAATAATTGCATAAGTCCAGTATCGGTTTTACAAACAGTAATAGTAAATTCGAAACCATTAGCACCAAGTATTTTAGGTAGCACAAGTATTTGTTCAGGAAATTCAATAATCCTTACTGCGACTGGTTGTTCGGGAATTATTATCTGGAATACAGGAGCAACAGGAAGCACGCTAAATGTTTCATCAGCAGGTACTTATAATGTTACTTGTACAATAAATAATTGTGTGAGTTTAACATCTGCTACTCAAACAATTACATTGAACCCAATTCCACCAGCTCCAACAATTATTGGAGATTTAGCAATTTGTCAGGGAGGAAACACAACATTGACCGCCAATGGTTGTGCAGGAACAATTACGTGGAATACGTCAGCAACAGGAAGTACATTAAGTGTTTCATCAGCAGGAACTTATAGTGCTACTTGTACCGAAAATTTTTGTTCGAGTTCAGCTTCACAAGTACAAACAATTACTGAAAATCCTTCGCCAAGTATCACACTTGGAATAATCAATAGTATATGTAATTCGGCAATAACGTTTGATTTACCTTATTTGGCTTTCAATAACAATCCAGACAAATATAGTTTGAGTTCAACAATGACAGGTTTTGTAGCCATTACAAATGCAATTTTACCAGTTTCTCCGTTTTCGGTAGCAATTCCAGCT
>NZ_JAYWCU010000060.1:0-14355 GCF_043780375.1 Emticicia sp.
TCTCCTGCAATTGATTTCACTTCTTCCAAGTTCCCATTGTCAATTTCTTCATTCATTTCATCAATAAGCTCTCCACTCAATTCTGAAAAATTATTGACAAAATTCAATGGGTTTTGTATTTCGTGGGCAATGCCTGCCGTCAGTTCACCTAAAGATGCCAATTTCTCTTTTTGAATGAGTTGTTTTTGGGTAGAACGTAGTTCAGATAAAGCATCTTCGGCTCGCTTTTTTTCAGTTTGAATTTGGATTAAATCAAGTTTGGCTTGCTCGGCTTGTACTTCGGCTTTTTGTAAATCAAGAAAACGAATATAGGCTTGCTCAAAAACCCTCGCAATTCTCTTTAATATTTCAAAATCGGTTTCTGAAAATAATTGCCCCGTCCAACTGTTTGCTCCTAATAGAGAATTCTTTTCAGCAACGAACGAAGCAGTATAATTAGAAGCATTTAAAATGAAATTACGACCCATCTCAGGAACTTTGGTATCGTCATTATGCTCAAAAACATAGTGAAAATATCTATTTTTTTCATCAAAAGAATAAATTTTGTTAAAAATAGAATTGCCTGTTTCTTTAGCATACCATACGTCTTGAATGATGGGATTCGCTACAAAAGTAGCTTCATCATAAGGTAGGTTGATTTTTGTTGGGAGTTGTTGTGGCGAAACTACCCAGATGGCTGCATCTTTTGAGCCTTCCGAAAAAATATGAATTGCAGCACCTCCGTCAAACACTAATCCTAATTCTTTTAGTTTTTCAAATAAGACACTCACCACACTTTCAATCTCGTCGGAGTGGTGCATTGCCAACGAAGCTGAACGAATTTTTTCCAAAGCTCCCTCAATTTCTAAATCACGGTTTTTATTAACTAATTCGGTAGTGCGTGCCTCTACCTGTTTTTCAAGCGTTTCGTTTTGGGTAGAAAGGATTTGTTGTTTTTCGGCAGAAAGTATTACTACTTCCGTCAATTTTCGTTGAAGAGTATGATTGGTTTGAGCAAAGTCATATCCTAATTGTAGTGCCACAGATATGGGTACTGCAATTTGGGCAAAAGCATAAAAATAAGGAGCAATAGACATTAAACCATTACTGGAAGAATATAAAAATAAAAACCAAAAGGCACAAAAAACAAACCCACCAGAAGCTATAAACCAAGCACCTTTTTTATTTTTCAAAACACCAATGATAGCAATTCTGAACAGTTCTAAATTAACTGAAAAATTGAATCCTATTCCAAAAACGACCCATCCCCAGTCATAAACAAACAAACTCATCGGAATACATATAATACCAAGCAAAATTATTAGTAAAAAAACTGCCCCAATTTTTTGATTAAATAAGCGATAAACAGCTAATAATAAGAAAGAAAGTGATACAACTGCTAAAATTACCATTAAATTAAATATCCAGTAATAATTTTCAACATATTTTATCGTGTAAAAACCATTAAGCATTCCGTAAGGCAAAATCTGTAAGCCCGTATAAATGGTAAAGTAAAGATTGATTTTTTGCTTGGAAAAAAACAAATAAAAAGCGAAGTAAAGAATACATAAGGTAGTAAAAATAGCTCCAACAGCACTATTCCAATTGGTTTCCAATTGTGTTGTTTGATTGTATTTTAAATACCAAGTTTTCAAAGAAACTATTTCGAGTGATAAAACTTTATTTGTGTTTGCAAAATGAGTCCCGTAATGTATATTGGGTTGAAAGGCATATCTAATAGCCAAAATTTGTGGACGATTCGGCTGGATTTGTAAATAAAAAGGTTCTCTTCTCGAAAATACTGCCTTTATTTTATTTTTATCGCTACTTAAAATCCCAATTTTTTGTATTAACTTACCATTTAAGAATATTTCAGAAGCACCAGATTGTTGGATTGTCATAATCAACGTCTGATTTAAGGTACTATCTAAAAATATAAGTGGTAAACGAAGCCAAAAAATATCGCCGTTTTTCGAGACTTGCGGCAAATTAAAAATATCCTTCGTAGGGTCAATATTTTCCCAAGCCGAATCATCAAAATCTGCTTTTGCAAAATCTGGGTTATCGCCAGCGTGCCATTTCCAGCCTTTATCTAGTAGAATTCCTTTTTGAGGCAAAGAATCTATCTTAAAAACTTCTTGCTTTTGTGCAAAAGAATTGAGCGACAATAGAAGAATTACAACAAAAATATTTTTCATAGTCGAATAGGGTTTTCCGAAATAAAGATAAACAAATTATTGTTTTGTTCTTGTAATGCCTTAATTTTGGTAAAAAAACAAAACCTATGAGCGATAGAATGATATATTCAAAAATTGAACTTCTTCAATCAGATGAATTGAAGAAAGATTTGGTTTTATATCTTGATTTTTTACTTCAAAAACAGTTCGTTGATAATCAACCAGTCAAACGAATACCTAAATTTGGTTCAGCAAAAGGCACTTTTATTCTTTCACCCGACTTCAATAACCCAATTGATGATTTTAAAGATTATATGCCTGTATGAATCTACTTTTAGATACCCATGCCTTACTTTGGCTATTAGAGGGTGATGATAATCTTAGTAAAATAGCAAAAAAAGAGATTCAAAACCCCGAAAACACAAGCTTTGTTAGTAGTGTTTCGCTTTGGGAAATTGCAATTAAAATCAGTATCGGAAAATTAAATATGAAATCAGATTTTACAACTCTTCCGCAAATGATTTGGGAAAATGGCATTGAAATGTTGCCAATCGAATTTAAGCATTATGCTGAAATTCTGACTTTGCCATTCCACCACAAAGATCCTTTTGATAGAATTATTATTGCCCAAGCAATTCAAGAAAAAATGCCAGTAATTAGCTGCGATGGCAATTTTCCATCTTATAATATTGATATTATTTGGTAATTCTCACCATCATTTCTACCCCAATCTCCTAATCTTATCATTCTGATTCCGAATTCGTTGACACAAAATTCTAAGTACACTTCGTAGTAATTCGCTTCGTTCTTCCATCAAATCATAAAAATCTTCTTGATCGATTCTGAAAAGTAGTACATCATTTTCAGCAATCGCTGAGGCAGAGCGAGGTTCGGCATCAAGCAATGCCAACTCACCAAAAACATCGCCTTTTGTGAAGCTTGCTAAAAGCGTTTCGTGGTCATAAATACTAATTTCTCCACCATAAATAACATACATACAATGCCCAATTTCACCTTTATTAAATATTATTTGTCCTTCCTGAAAACTGACTTCACGCATAATTGGTACGACAGAAGTCAATATATTTTCGGGTGTTTGGGCAAAAAGTTGGGTATTTTTCAGAACAATCACTCGTTCGAGTTCTGAAATAGACGATGTTTCATGCGAATGACTCATGGTTATATTTTTTTCAAAAAATGTTTTATTTTTAAGAATTACTTCTGTGAAAGCTTCCTTAAAAAGCTTTTTTGGATGATTGAAATAAGGTTCAAAAAGATGTACTTCGGTTTTGTTTGCTTTCCAATGAACCATTGCTTGTACAATTGTCCAATCACCAAAGCTATTTTCTCCTTTTTCTAAAATATAGGAAACTATAGACTTTTTTATTGCCTTTTTATCGAAATATTGCTCAAAAGTTCCTATTTTCTTATCAATACTGGTATCGTCTAACAAGGCATGTAGGCATTTGTAAATATTACGAGGAATAATATTATCTAAAATTTCGAGGGCATTGGCTCTTTTTTCTCGTGATGAATGTTCCACTCCCTGCATGGCATCTTTCACTGTTTCTTTGTCATACAAAAGCATCAATAAATAAAAAATACGATTCGATGATTGCCCTAATTCGTACTGAATCACCTCATTTGGTATCAAAACAAACCCATTGAGTAATTGATAAGCATGTTTCAATTCTTTTTGCAAAATGCCCTCAAAAAATACACTTTTCACCGACTCGTTAGGAAACTGACTAAGTGCTTTTATTGCCAAAAGTTGTATATCAAGTGCTTGATTTTTCACAAATTCAATCAGCAATTTTTCGCTGCCCTCAGTTTTGTACTTTTCACAGAATACTATAATTTTTCTTAGTAAATATCGGTCGCTTGTACTGTGCAGTTTTTTGATTTCATGGAAAGCATTTTCGCCTAAATTGAGTAAAGAATTAAGGGCTTTTTTACTAAAAATTCGGTCGGATAAAAGTGAAATTAAAAATTTTACAAGTTTTGGTGTTCCCAAAACCCCAGCCACATCAACCGATTTTTCTCGATTATTATTTTGTTCAAAACATTGGATTACAAGGTTTTCATATGCAGCTAATTTCAGAGTTTTAATAATATCCAGAGCTGCGGCAAGCTCAACTTTATTACTTGAATTACACAGTTCGTCAAAGTGTTTTTGGGCAAAATCTGTTTCAACTTTATAGCTTGTATCAATAAGTTTGTCAGTGCTTTTTTGAAAAATACCTTTTGTGTTTTTACTTAGCAATGTTCCAATTATTGCACCTTTTTTCAGAAAAATATCGGAAGAGTTAAGAAAATCTAATCCTAACCATTCGAAACGTCTAATTCGAGATTCTAAATTAACATGAGAAGAACATACAATTTGTGCTAAAATACTTCTACAATCCCCATTTTCTTCTTTCGCAAAATCAAAATCTTGTAGAGTTACTACATCAAAATCAATTTTGTTTTCATTGATTATTTTTAGAGTGTGAAGCCTAACTTTGTCAGAAAAGTTTTCGAGCAATTTCGGCACATATTTTTCCAATTTTTGCGGCTGATATTTTACTATCCACTCAATTGCACTGATTACCTCTTCTGGGCGGTCACTATCAATGTTTTTCAAGATAACATTTAAGGCATCGCCCTGCATTACCAACTCATCATTTCGCAAAAAACGCTTGCTTAAAGCAGTTTTTAGCTCAATAATATAATGTTCAAATGCCCGACCAAGAAAATAAAAAGCGATAAATGCCGAAATAACCGTAAATCCGAATTCAATCCAAGTGAATGAAAAATCGAAATAATACTCCAATAAAAGCAAAATACCAGCAATGCCCATTCCTAATGGCTCATAAAAACCTTTGGCAAGCGTATGTCCTTTGAGCCTTTGATGAGTAGAAAGTGGCTGAAACATTACCAAGAAAACAGGGTCAAAGAGTGTCCTACGCATAATTTCAAAAAGTAAATAAGCTGCACTGAAATCGAGCAAAAGTGAAGCTTCATCGTTTCGATACGAAGACAAAATTACCAAAACCGCTGAAATAATGATTGTACCAATTGGCAAGAATAAAAGGGCATTTTTAAGTCCAAAACGGTCAATAACTCGACTCGAAAGGCTAAGCTTAATAAGTGTAGAAATCGAATAAGTAATAGCCAATAAATAACCGACAAATGAAATGACATCGTGCTGGCTATGAAATTTATATTTGACATTGACAAAGAAATTATACTCGATCCAAGTAGCTGATGCAGCAACCATCATGAAGCCAATGCACATTTCGAAAACTAAGCGACTACCGCCAAAAAGTTGTTTAATATACTTCGATTGTACATTTTTATGCACTCTAGCTTCTTGTAATAGAGGTATTTCTGTAAACTTGAAAGTGAGTTTTTGAGTATAAAAAGCCATCAAAAAGGCTAAAAAAGCTACCAAAACAAGGATAGCAAGCACTGAAGTAGAATGAATAAGTACTGTCAAAATTGCTCCAATTGCTTTTGCAGGAACATCACCCGAACCAATGACGCTGAATATTTTTTTACTCTGACGAACATCAAAAACAACTGCCGAAACACCCCAAAACTCCAAATTTACTAATAAATAAATAACCCTAAACCCCACCATAATTCCGATTGCTGTAATCATTGTATGGCTCAAATACAAAACAGCAACCATGATTAATGATATTACCAAAACAGCCAAAAGTACTCGAATACTGAGCTTTTGAAGCAAAAAATGATGTTCATAATATTCATAGATTTTACCAACGCCCATCATGGCAAGCATAGAAAAAATATAAGCGATAGGCAGTGAAAACTCAGGATGATTTTCGAGCAAAATGATATTTGCCGAAACATAAACCAAGACGGTTCCAATACTAATAAAGAAATTATGAAAAAAGAATAAAATTAACTGCGATTGAGCTTTATTTTGAGTAAATAATTTAGTCATTGCTGGTTTCAAATATGAACACTGCAATTTAGGAATTTTGTATGAAAAACTTTTGAAATAGCCTAATGATTTGTAATATTGCAATTAACAATGGTCATATCTCAAAAACATAGAGCAAATAACAGCTATCAGCTTGTCGAAAATTGCAGTGAGAATCCTGCAGGCTTATATCGCCATTTCTGTAAACCTCATCGAATCTCGGTTTTCTTCTTTCAATTGCTTACATTCATAGCACATTTTGGGTTTTACTAATGGACAAAGCTTTTACAGCTCACCAATCGCAATTTGCTTTTGGTGCTTAACTGCTTTTTATTTCATTTTAAACTCTTTTATTTTTTCAGAGCTAATAGCTAAATGCTAATGGCTAATCGCAGCATTCTCATGAGCAATAATATATTTGTATCTTCTGAAGTAGGCACTTTGTGTCGCCTAATTATTCATAGTCCAGACAGTGGTTTGGGCAAAGTTGTACCATCTAAAGCACAGGATTGGCTTTTTGAAGACATCGTTCATCTCGAAACCATGCGACGAGATGAATATGACTATTACGTAAAAATCTTACTCTACTTTCTTGATAGTGAGAAAGTTAAAGGAAAACTCAAACGAATTGATGCTGACAAAAGCAGAGATTTTTATAAACCCAACAACAAAAAATACTTCAATTCTGATAAAGTTATAGAGTTTGAAAAGTTACTTTCGGATATTCTCAAAATCACCTCTGTTCGCACGCAACTCATTGCATCTGTTTGTGCAGTAGAAGAGTGTTCATTTCAGTTTCAAAACGAAATGTTGAAAATGCCAATAGTGGACTTAACTAAAGTGTTGATAACAGGTATTTTACCTAATAATAAAATGCTTTTTCCACCTATTCCTAATTTGATTTTTACTCGTGATATTGGCATCATGGTCAATGACTATTTGTTACTCAACAAACCAGCTAAATATGCTCGTACGAGAGAATCGCTTTTAGCAAAATATGTTTTTTTCAACCACGCTATGTTCAAAGATTTACAAGGAAAAATCATTGAAATTACAGAAGATGAAAATCATTTTTTATTGCCCGAAGAAGAACAAGAAGGCCGACTAAACACCCTCGAAGGTGGCGATGTAATGATGGTTGCTCCTAATCATTTGTTGATTGGTGTAAGCGAACGAACTTCGGTAGAAGCTGCCAGACAAGCAATTGACCTACTTTTTGCACGAAATGCTGTACAAAAGGTTACCATTGTCAAGATTCCGCAAAAACGTGATTATATGCACATTGATACTGTTTTTACACAAATCAAACGTAATGTTTGGGTACTGCTTGGCTCGCTTGGTAGAATTCAAGAAGAAGCAGAAAAACAATTTATTTGGGAAGCCTTGGGGCAGCAACCAAGCTATGAAAAACTTACTATCAAACAATTTATTAATAAAGAAGATGGCGTAAAAATACGAGATTTTGCCAATCTGGAAGACCTTTTGACTTCAATAACCAAAGATGATTTGAATTGCTATGATGAAGTAAAATTTGTATATTCGGGCAATAATCAGTTTCCTTATGGTGCTAGAGAACAATGGACAGATTCGTGTAATTTGTTAGTAGTAAAGGAAGGAATTGCCATTGGTTATGACCGAAATGATAAAACCGCAGAGGCATTTAGAGAAGCAGGTTTTGAGACAATTAGAGCCTCAGAATTACTCGAAAAATTTGAGAAAAACGAACTTTCTCCCAAAACGCTCACCGACACAATTATCATGCTCCCATCAGCCGAGCTTTCAAGAGCAAGGGGCGGTTCGCATTGTATGAGTATGCCGATACTTAGAGAAATATTTTAATTTTTGGGTGAATGATAGAATATATTTATATGTCAAGAAATTGGTATTTAAAATTCACGTATTCTATCATTCGCACATTTTATCATTCAACAAATAAGATTATGCAAACACAAACTACGTCCAATATACTAATGATTCGGCCTGTAAATTTTGCTTTTAATGAGCAAACTGCCGAAAGTAATACTTTTCAAGATATCAAATCTAAGTCTTGGACAAATAATATAACGCAACAAGATGCTCTCCAAGAATTTGATTCGATGGTGAGCCAATTACGAGCCGCTGGCGTAAACGTAATTGTTTACGACGATACGCCAGATCCTCATACACCCGATAGTATTTTTCCGAATAATTGGATTTCTTTTCATCATAGCGGCAAGGTTTGTTTGTATCCAATGCAAGCAGAAAATCGCCGTTTAGAGCGTAGAAACGACATTATTGATGATTTACGCAAAAAATTTCACGTAGAAGTTATACTTGATTTTACACATTTCGAAAAAGAAGGAAAATTTCTCGAAGGTACAGGGAGTATGGTTCTCGATCGTATGCATCGTGTTGCTTATGCCTGTATTTCGCCCAGAACCAATGCCGAGGTGCTTGATGCTTGGGCAAAACAAATGAGATATCAGTTAGTAAAATTTACTTCGGTTGATTCCCATGGCAAAGAAGTTTATCATACAAATGTAGTGATGTGTATCGGTGATACATTTGCAGTTGTTTGTCTCAGCTCAATTCCTGATTTTGACGAACGTTTAATGGTAAAAGAGGCCTTAGAAAGTAATGGTAAACAGGTAATTGAAATAAGTTTAGAGCAAATGAACAATTTTGCGGGTAATATGCTATTGATCAAAAACAAAAAAGGGCATCATCTGCTCGTGATGTCAACTTCAGCTTTCGAGTCACTGACCCACTCACAAAAAATTGAATTAGAAGAGTATGCCGAGCTTCAACATTTCGATCTTACAATGATAGAAACTTGTGGCGGTGGTTCGGCTCGTTGTATGATGGCAGAAGTACATTTGCCTGAAAAATAATGTTGATAAAATAATAAGTGAAATAAAAATATTTACAAATAAGCAGATAAAGCCACGAAGTTAAATTTAGTTTTTTCAAAATGAAACTTAGTAGATTTTGTGGTCTGAAGTTAGTCGTAAATAAAAACTTATTACAATATTACTTCGTATATTTCGACTAAGTAGAAAGAATTAACCCCCTCTCACAATGCAGCACGTAGTCATTATTGGTAATGGAATTAGTGGAATCACTGCCGCCCGTCATATTAGGAAGCTTTCAGATTGTAAAATTACCGTTATTTCGGGGGAAACTGACCACTTTTTTTCTCGTACAGCACTTATGTATGTCTATATGGGACACATGAAATTTGAACATACCAAACCTTATGAAGATTGGTTTTGGGAGAAAAACCGCATCGAATTAAAGCGTGCTTGGGTAAAAACGATTGATTTTGATGAAAAAAAACTCTATTTTAAACTTCCCACCAACGACAAAGAAACAAAAATTGGCGGGTCGATTAGCTACGACAAACTGATTTTAGCACTTGGCTCAACGTCAAATAAATTTGGTTGGAAAGGACAAGATCTCAAAGGCGTGCAGGGACTTTATAGCTATCAAGATTTAGAAAATTTAGAAAATCTCACGCCGACAATCAAGCAAGCAGTTATTATTGGCGGTGGTTTGATTGGTATAGAATTGGCAGAAATGCTTCATTCGAGAGGTATTGAGGTAACTTTTTTGGTACGAGAAAGTAGCTTTTGGAATGCAATCATGCCTCCCGAAGAATCAGCTTTGATTTCGAGGCATATCATTGAAAATCATATAAATCTGCAATTTTCAAGCGAGTTAGATGAAATTATTGGCGATGAAAACGGTCAAGTAAAAGCCATCAAAACCAAAAACGGCGAAAAAATTGATTGCCAATTTGTAGGGTTGACCGTTGGCGTAAGTCCAAATATTAGCTTCTTGAAAACCCCACAAGGCAATATGGTAGGACGCGAGAAACCTGCTTTTGTGTTTGGTGTTGGAGGCATAAAACTGAATCGTGGAATTTTGGTCAATGAATATTTGGAAACAAATTTGCCCGATATTTATGCCATTGGCGACTGCGTAGAACATGAAAACCCACCCGAAGACCGCAAAAATTTAGAACAAATCTGGTACACAGGTCGCATAATGGGCGAAACAGTTGCCCGTACAATTTGTGAAAAACCTACCAAATATCAGCCTGGGGTATTTTTCAATTCTGCAAAATTCTTCGACATCGAATACCAAACTTATGGACAAGTTCCTGCGGAACTTCCCGAAAAAACAACAACTTTTTATTGGGAACACTCATCAGGAAAAATGTGTATTAGAATAAACTATAATACTGACAATCAATCTGTTACTGGAATAAATACTTTCGGAATCAGGATGCGACACGAAGTGTGGAACGAATGGATTTCGTCAAAAAAAACGATTAATCACGTTATAGAAAACCTTCCAAAAGCCAATTTCGACCCTGAGTTTTTTAAAAAATATGAAACCGAAATATTGAAAAAATACAATCAAGAAACGGGCAATGATTTGAAGTTAAAATCAAAGAAAGGAATCTTCTCAAAAATATTTTAAGCTATGATACAAAAACTCGGACTAATCATTTTTATTGCAGCTTTTGGGCTATTTGTTGGTACTTTAGGAATGAATAATTTTGTTTTGACAAATGAAATTTTAGAAAAAAATATCAAAGCTGAACAATTGGTAGAGGCTCAACAACAGTTTGCACCGATGCTTGATAAAAACTATTCAAGCCTCTTTGGTTTTGCCTCAGACATAACTGCTGGAACATCCGCACTAAATAAAGCTTACGATGCCCAACAAGCTTGGAATAAAAAGTATGCTGAAGATACAATTTTATCAATCGTGAAAGCATCATCTCAAGGCTATTTAGTTGATAATAAAGGTATTATGTTTTTTTTAACATTCGGAATGGCAATTTTTGGAGCCTTACTTTTTATCATTCCTGAAGCAAAACAAAGCCCTGGAATCAAGAATAATGGTATTTACTTCAATCCAGCCATGAATCGCAAATGGCTCGGTATTGGCATTGGTACTTTTCTTATATTATTTTACATTTGTTTATATTTCGGACCGCAATATATTGCCAACTGGACAATGCTTGTTGACCCAGTTAGTAAACAAATAAATGGTGGAGAAGCAAGTCGTTGGTTTATGTATGGTTTTCTTTATACGATTTCGGTTTTGGTGATGGGAATACGATATATTATCAAATATAGACATTCTAAGTACCAGATTATCAGAACTTTATCTATTATGTTTTTTCAAACTTGCATCGCATTTATCTTACCTGAAATCATGTCAAACTTGAATCTTCCTGCGGCTGATTTGAAAAATATGTGGCCACTCGACTATTCTTTTTTCTTTAATTATCGCCTTGATAAACTCATTGCTGGAGGAACATTTGGAATATTTTTATTGGTATGGGGTATTGCACTTTTTGTAGTTGGTGTACCAATCATGGTTTATTTTTTTGGTAAACGTTGGTACTGCTCGTGGGTTTGTGGTTGTGGCGGTCTAGCAGAAACATTGGGCGATCCTTTTCGACAACTTTCTGATAAATCATTGAAAGCTTGGAAGATAGAACGTTACCTGATTCATGGTGTTTTGGTTTTCGCCATTATTATGACAATTGGCGTGTTGTATACTTATTTTACAGGAAGCTATAATTTACTTGGGTTTATTCCAACCGAATGGCTCAAAACAAGCTATGGTTTTTTGATTGGTTCAATATTTTCTGGTGTAGTTGGCACAGGATTTTATCCTTTAATGGGTAATAGAGTTTGGTGCAGATTTGGTTGTCCATTAGCAGCATATCTTGGAATAATACAAAGATTCAAATCAAAATTTAGAATCACAACCAATGGCGGACAATGCATTTCTTGCGGAAATTGCTCAACGCATTGCGAAATGGGAATTGATGTGCGAGCGTACGCACAAAAAGGGCAAGATATCGTTCGCTCATCGTGCGTTGGTTGTGGCGTTTGTTCAGCAGTTTGTCCACGTGGTGTATTGAATTTAGAAAATGCTGAAACTGGCACAAGAGTTATGATTGCACCTGATGTTTTGTTGGGAAATCAAATTTAACCCCACCCTATCTCTCCCCGAAAATGGGGAGAGAGTTTTTTGATATATTTTCAATTATATTTTAATACCCGCTATATCCAACTCCCTCGCTCACAATCTCTACGCCTGATGAAGTGCCGAGTCGAGTTGCTCCTGCTTCAACAAAAGCAATGGCTTGTTCGTAGGTCTGAATTCCGCCCGATGCCTTAATTTGAACACTACTTGGCAAAACTTCACGTATCAATTTTACTTGTTCTAAATCAGCACCTTTATTAGCAAAACCTGTGGAAGTTTTTATAAAATCAGCACCAGCTTCTTCACATATTTCGCAAGCAATACGGATATCAAAATTATCTAAATAAGCTGTTTCTATAATCACTTTTATTAAAGCATTACGAGTGTGAGCAAGCTCCGCTAAAGTCTTTATTTCTTGCTTCACTGTTTCATAAGCCATTGATTTAAAGGCACTTATATTCATTACTATATCCAATTCATTTGCTCCATCATCCAATGCTTTTTGGGCTTCAGCAATTTTTACTTCGGTCGTTTGAAAACCTAATGGAAAGCCAATAACTGTACAAATTTTTGCATCGCTGTATTCTAATAATTCTTTTACAAAACTTACATAATACGGCGGAACGCAAGCTGAATAAAAGCTATTTTGATAAATTTCTTCGCATAATTTTCGAAAATCCATTTCGGTAGCCGTTGGTTTTAGAAGTGTGTGGTCGATGTATTTTGCTAAGTTATTCATTTGTGTTTTTTTTGAAACCTGATAACATATTAGTTTCAGATGTGGTGCCATAAAATTAAAAAAAATCTCAACACTTAATTGCATTGAGATTTTTGAATTACATTTATTTCTAATTTATTAAAACAAACTTGAAAAGAATTATTTTTCTGTCAATCCATCAATTACCCATTGTTTCAACTTTGCAATTTCATCTTTGCTCAAAGCAGTGTTATTGCTGCCTGCCCTCGGCATAAACCCTGCTGCTGTTACGTCACGCTGTACACGCTCAAGAACGAGTCCAATATTTGTTTTTGCTGTAACAAAATCATCCCATTTATTTACTTTGAAACCGCCTGTTACACTCAAATGACAGGGAGTACAGTGTAGAACAAAAATTGGTTTGATGTCGGCTGTATAATTTACAAGCACAACCGAGGGTGTGGGCGTAACAGTTTCTTTTTTGGTACAGCTCCAAATTGAAATTACTAAGAAACCTACTACGAAGAGGGTTCTAATTGTTGTAAAAATTTTAATAAAAAAGAGTTTTGGTAAGACATTAAATTTCAAAGTGAATACGAAGGAATTATAATTTAGGTCGCGTTAAACAAAAAAAAACTTTCTTTTTGTGAAAGAAAGTTTTTGAGAAATACGCCTGAATTTTTATTACAAGTCAATCGTTAACAAGTATCTTTTGAAGCTAAAAAGTAAATTTAAATTAATGTTTTTTACTTAACTTCTTCATAATCAACATATTGACCACTATCAGGGTTTATATTTTTGCTATTAGTTGTATTTGATTTCACTTTGATATCGCCTTCTTTACCACGTTCTTTTTCCATGAAATCATTGTGGCGTTTTTGTTGTTTGGCAATCTGCTTTCCGACCAAAACATTAAATAAAAAGTTTCTGATTGCCGGAACAAAAGCAATTGCCAAAAGTATCAATATTATATATTTCATTTGGTTTTATAATTTGAATTTTTACTAAAAAAATATTTCGTTACAAAAGTAAAATTTTAAACATACAAATTCAAGAACTATTACTCGCTTAGTTTAAGCAAGAGTTCCAAAGTTTCTGGATTACTCGGACGTGGGGCATCTGGACGAACAACTGTTCCATTCTTATCAATAATCATATAACGAGGAATACTGTTGATTTGGTATTTTTGGCTAACACCCGAACCAAAACCCCCGTTTGAAATCCCATGGTCACCATTGTCAAGTTTTAGATTATCTACGGCATTTTTCCAATTAGTTGGGTCTTCATCAATCGAGATATACAAGAAAACAATGTTTTTCTTTTGCTTTTCGGTAAATGAATCGTGCATTTTTTTTGAAAAAGGAAATTCTCCTCGACATGGGCCGCACCAACTTGCCCAAAAATCGACATAAATAACTTTACCTTTATATTTAGCAAAATTAAATTCTTTGCCATCCAGTCCTATCAAAACTGGATAATCGCTTGTACTAAGTTTCAATTTATCTTTGTCGTCTTTCTTTTTAACAACTTCTTCTTTTTTATTTAGGGTTTCTTTACAATAATCTAATAGCAATTTTCGGTAG
>NZ_JAYWCU010000061.1:0-42457 GCF_043780375.1 Emticicia sp.
AATGTAACTTGTGTCGGTTGTAACCCGACCCCTTGTTTGTCTTGGTTCTTGCCATTTGTTTACATAAATTTGTGTAAACCTATTTCAGGACAAGACAAAGTTTTGGCAGAAAGTATCGAAAGTCATTCCGTATTTTTGTTCAAAAAAATCAATACGACTTTTGTAATAGGATATCTTTTGTTGCAGAATCCCTTTGGCTTGCTCCCGTGCAAAGTCAATCACGCTCGAATAACCCAAAGAATGTATCAATTGGGTTAAAGTTTCTTGTGTATTTGCTACTTCTACCATAGTAATTTTGAGTTTTATACAAATGTAACAAATCTAATTTACACAAAAAAAGCCTTGATAATCTTTCGACTATCAAGGCTTTTATTATATTTTCAAAAATTAAGCTCCTGCAAAAGCATTTTTGCTTTCTGCACGTTTACGCTCGTTTTCGTCAAGGTAAATTTTACGCATACGAATAGATTTTGGAGTGATTTCCAAATATTCGTCTTTTTGAATATATTCCATGGCATCTTCCAACGAGAAATTGACTTTCGGAGCAATCTTCACGTTATTATCGGTACCAGATGCACGCATATTCGTCAACTGTTTTGCCGTTTGAACATTTACCACAATATCGTTTTGACGATTATGCTCGCCAATTACCATACCTGCATAAATATCTTCGTTCGGGTCAATAAAGAATACGCCTCTGTCTTGCAATTTATCAATCGAATAAGGGGTTGCTGGGCCATTTCCACTGGCAATCAACGAACCGTTTACACGTCCTGGAATTGGGCCTTTGAAAGGCTCATATGCCTTAAAACGGTGATTCATTATTGCCTCACCATAAGTTGCAGTCAATACATTTGAACGCAAGCCAATCAAACCACGTGAAGGAACATTGAATTCAAGGTGTTGTAAATCGCCTTTTGGCTCCATTATCAACAACTCTCCTTTGCGTTGCGTAACCAACTCGATTACTTTTCCAGCAGTTTCTTCAGGAACATCTACAACCAATATCTCAACAGGCTCCAAACGACGACCATTTTCATCTTCTTTGTATAATACTTGTGGTTGTCCAACTTGTATTTCATAACCTTCACGACGCATCGTTTCGATAAGAATTGACAAGTGAAGAATTCCACGACCAAATACTAAGAATTTATCTTCAGTGTCGCCAGATTCTACTCTTAAAGCCAGATTTTTTTCAATTTCTTTCATCAAACGGTCACGTAAGTGACGAGATGTTACGAATTTACCTTCTTTTCCAAAGAAAGGAGAGTTATTAATCGTAAACAACATATTCATCGTTGGTTCATCAATCGAAATACGTGGCAAGGCCTCTGGATTTTCGATGTCAGCAATAGTATCACCAATTTCAAAATCTTCAATACCTGTTACAGCACAAATTTCTCCTGAACCAACTTCAGTAACTTTTACTTTACCTAAACCTTCAAATACCTGTAGTTCTTTAATTTTATTTCTTTTTATTGAACCATCAGCTTTACAAAGTGCAACTTGCATACCCTCTTTCAAAACTCCTCTTGCCACACGACCGATAGCGATACGACCAACAAAAGATGAATAATCTAATGATGTGATTTGCATTTGAGCTGTTCCGTCAACTACTGGAGATGCTGGAATATATTCAATGATAGCATCTAACAAAGCAACAATATCAGTTGTTGGTTTTTGCCAATCTGTACTCATCCAACCTTGTTTTGATGAACCATAAAGGCAAGGGAAGTCTAATTGGTCTTCAGTTGCATCAAGGTTAAACATCAAGTCGAAAACTTGCTCATGAACTTCGTCAGGACGACAGTTCTCTTTATCAACTTTATTTACAACAACGATTGGTTTCAAACCTAAAGCAAGGGCTTTGCTCAACACAAAACGTGTTTGTGGCATTGGTCCTTCAAAGGCATCTACTAATAAAATTACGCCATCGGCTAATTTCAAAACTCGCTCTACTTCTCCACCAAAGTCGGAGTGACCTGGAGTATCAATAATGTTGATTTTTACGCCATTGTAACGAACCGATACGTTTTTTGAAGTGATGGTAATTCCACGTTCACGCTCAAGGTCGTTATTGTCAAGAATGAGGTCGCCAAATTCTTGGTTATCTCTAAATAATTTGGAAGCATGAATGATTTTATCAACCAATGTAGTTTTACCATGGTCAACGTGGGCAATGATGGCAATGTTTCTGATATTGTTCATTAAATGTAATTGTTAATTCGTTGTGCATCAACATTTACCCTATGCACGACGGATAAACAAAGACCAACAACACTTTATCTAAAATAAACCGCAAAATTATGAAATATAAATGAGAAAACCTTGTCAAAATTTGACAATTCAGTTGATTATCAAATTGTTAATGAGAATAATGCAATTATTTTTTGAAATAATTATGAAGTGATTGGCAATTAGTTGTTAGCAATTAGCTTTTTATGTTGAAAACAGATATTTTCGATACTACATTTTCAATACTAAATTAACTAAATATTCAACCAATAAGTCATTTTCAAAATCAAAGCTCTGTTTTTTGGAGTCCAAGCATTGATGTAATAATTGGGGATATTTTCGGCAAAATAATTATCTGTATAAACCAAAAACACATCAGAAACAGGTCGAAAACGCCACTGCAAACGAGAATTGATATTTACATTATTGGTTTGGGTATTGTACTGAAAAAATGTACTAAAAAATACACTTTTCGAAAACGATAGCTCGGCACGAGGTCCGATTAGCCAATATTCTACACTATTATAAGGCTTTGGCATATCAATTTTGGTATAATTACAATCGACCGAAAATACGCCATAAGGCTGATAACGATAACCTATACTTCCTTGTAGAAAAGTAGCGTTTCCGTTAAAATATTTACCTTTATTTACTTCAAAAGACCCGTTGAGATTATTTCGGCGGCTACTGGTATAGCTCATAGTAAAAAACTTTGAATGGTAATCTCCAATTGGTAGTTCTACAACATTTTTAAATGAATCTGGATTAGGATTATCGCTCGCATTGGTAGGATCGAAAGAATAAAATAGGTGAGTAAAACTCCAACTATAAGCCACAAATGCTTCTGCACCAGTTGGGCTATTTAAGAAAAAGAAAAGGCTGGTTTCACTATCAAGTCGCTCACCTTTTAAACTAAACACATCGCTACCTTCAGTTCCTATTCCATAGTTATTAATATATTTTCCTACTTGTTTGGACTTAGGATTCAAAATTATTTGAGCTGGGCGGTAAATTTGCCAAATACCTCTTCGTGGCACAAAGCCCACATCAGCACGGAAATTTTCCCCGATGCGTTGCACCCCCAAATTTATATTCAAATGTGGATGGTGGTAGCCCATAAAATGGGCAGCACTTCCTGCATCTTTTTTTCCATCTGGCGAAATAGATTGATGGTAATATGTTTCTGACTCAAAACGGCTGTCTTTTGAATAAAAATTAAATTCTAAACCCCCTACTCGATTATATTGGCGATAGTTTTTGGTTTGGTCGGCAGTAAGATTGCCAAAGTTATTTTCTTTATTCACAAAAATCCCACCTAAAGTTGAGCGATTTAGTAATTTTCGCTGCACAACAGCCACCGAATAATTTGCCGCAGGCAGGTATTTATCGTTTCCATAACTCACTCTGCGGGTCTGCATATTCATTAGCCCGATTCGCCAATCGTCATTGAGTTTTCCGCTGAGTCTTGCCCCTGCCAAAATCGGTACTTGCTGGTTAAGTCCTGTGTTTGGATTTCGAGTAATACCAATTCGACGTGAGAAAAATGGACGAGTATCAGGAAAGCCAAAAGTGCCAAAAAGGTCATTATTTTCAAGGAAAAATTGCCTTCTTTCAGGAAAAAACAACTCAAAACGGCTTAGATTCGTCACTTGTTTATCAACTTCTACTTGTGAGAAATCAGGATTTACCGTTAAATCTAAATTTAATGAAGGCGTAACTGCAATTTTGGCATCCATTCCTATTCCTTTCGGAAACTCGGAAGTTGTTGGAAGAGCTTTTAAATTTTCATCATTTCTTGGAAAATCTTTCTGTGTTGCCAATGAAACAAAAGGAATGAGCGAAACATTTGCACCCGGTTTTGGTGGATTTTCGTCCCAAATGATATTTCCTGCAAAAGCCAAATTTGAAGGTCTTAAATTACGAGGAACAGGTCGCCAAGTAGATATTTCGTTTTTTTGTAAGACATTTCGACCAAAATTGGCTCGCCAAGTATTTTGTCCATCAGTAACTTTATAACGAATCGTTTTGAAAGGAATTGCCATTTCGACAACCCAACGGTCTTCATAAGTTTTTACTTGGGAATACCATTTATTATCCCAATAATTGGAAGATTCTTCGCCATTAAAAATCAGACCCTCACGCTGAACACCATAAGGATTGATGGCAAACTGAAACCCATTGAGTCGGTCTTTAAAAGTATCTAAATTTACTGTAAACACATCGCTCGTACCCCCATCAAAATCTCGTTTTAGCGAAGCAACGGTATATAAACTGCGAGGTTCGTAACAAATAGCTCCAACATAAATAAAATTGTCATCAAATAGGATTTTTACTTCTGTTTGCAAAGTAGCAAAGGAAGAATCATAAGGTCGGCTTAAGAAGAAATCTTTGGCAAGGTCGGCAGTTTTCCAAGCATCATCATCGAGTAACCCATCTAATTTTATAGGTGTTTTCGATTTTTTAATGTGAATACTGTATTTATCATCTTCTTGAGTTTTGTTGTCTTGTGCAGAAAGTACGTTTATTGCCCACAGGATTGCTCCTATAGTTGTAAAATAAAGTTTTTTCATAAAGAATGTTGATATAAGTATAATACTTTAGACAAAGAACGGTAGCAAAAAGTTGCAAAAATTTCCTGAAAAATATCAAATCATACCTTTTGGGGGATATCCTTGTTGAAAAGCAATAATATTTTCAACTACTCCTTTTAATAATTCCTTGCGAGCATTTACGCCTGCCCAAGCAATGTGAGGCGTGATAATGACATTTTTGGCAGTCAAAAGTGGGTTGTCTTTAGTGGGTGGTTCGGCTGAAAGTACATCTAAACCCGCCCCTGCAATTTTTCCTTCGTTGAGAGCAGTAGCTAAATCATTTTCGTTGATTAATCCTCCACGAGAGGTATTAATAAGAATTGCAGAATGCTTTATCAAAGCCAAACTTTGTTGATTGATAAACTCCTGATTATCAGCAGTTAATGGGCAGTGAAGAGTTATAAAATCACTTTCTTGAAACAGTTTTTCTTGGTTACAAATCTCAACTCCTTCCATGCCGCCAGTTCCAGTATTTCGTTTGGTAGCCAATATTTTCATGCCAAAACCTAAACCAATATTTGCTACTTTTTTGCCAATATCGCCTAAGCCAACGATGCCCAAATTTTTACCTTCTAATTCGACCAAAGGAGAATGATAAAAACAAAAATCGGGTGAAGAAGTCCAAGTATTTTCAATATTATGGGCATGTTCTGCAACTCGATTTGTAAAACCTAATATCAAAGAAAAAACTAATTGAGCCACCGAAGCCGAACTATATCCACGAACATTGGCAACTGTTATACCATGCGACTTGGTAGCATCAATATCAATAATATTATAACCTGTGGCAACTACTCCAATATATTTCAAATTTGGCAATTTACTGATAGTCAAAGCATTGAGTGGGCATTTATTGGTTAAAACAATATCTGCATCTTTGGTTCGCTCAATAATTTGGTCTAATGGTGTGCGGTCGTAGATGGTTATATCACCAAGTGTATGTAATATTGATAAATCTAAATCATTGAGTGGATTTAGGGTGTACGCATCCAAAAAAACTATTTTCATTTTTATAACAAGGTTGATTTTAGAAGGAAATAAGTTTTGCAAAATAAAATTAAGCCAGCCCATTTTCAAGGGCAAATTTAACCAAATCGGCTGGTTTATTGATACCGAGTTTGAGATTAATATTATTGCGGTGAGTTTTTACAGTGGCAATACTCAAAAATAACTTATCGGCAACCTCTTCATTGGTATAGCTTTGTCCGATGAGTCCGATGATTTCGATTTCACGCTTGGTTAGCTGAAATTGTTTCATGAAAAATCATCAGTATGCTGATTAGTCGTAGTCTTTTTAGTGAGTTTAGGGTCGTAGTATTTTTTGTTGTCAACCACTGCCTCAATTGCCATAATTACTTCATCAACGCCCGAATTTTTCAAAATATAACCTTGTACGCCCATTTTTTGGCAATCTTCTACAAATTTTCGGTCGTTATACATCGTCAGTATAATGACTTTTACATTTTTATGGTGTTGCATAATCTGAGCGGCAACATCAAATCCATTCAAATGTGGCATATTTATATCAAGCAAATTTTGATTTTAAATTGGTGGAACTACCCGATGAAGAAGTAAATCCCAATGCTTACATTGAGTCAGTAACTATTCCGATGTATCAACAAAAAAATATTCACTCAACTACATTAATTTATGGAAATAATATGCCAATATTGAAAGCAAATAAGCGATATGCAGTTCGAGTAACTACTGCTGACACCGAAAAAAAAGTGATATTTTTGAACGAAGATCATAGTTTTGTAACAACATTTACCTGCAAATAACCAACCAAACCCGTGAAAAAACTTTCCAATTTCTTTTACAATCGAACTAATGGTTATCTTGTTTTAGGTTTTTTAGCTTTACAATTTATTTTTTCAGGACTCATTTTGCCATATTTTCAAAAGCAATTCGACCCCGAATTAAATCGTGGTCTGATGGATTTAAGTTTCGGCTTTACTCCCGAAAATGGTTATAATATCATCGAAAGCTATGGTGAAAAAGGGCGTGAAGTTTATCTTTTTGTCGAATCATTCATTGATATTCTTTATCCAATTGCCTATACAACATCATCAATTTTGCTTTTGAGTTTTTTATTCAAAAAGAATGGTTTTACTAAGTACCCCTTATTAAATTTACTCCCGCTTATTGGGATGGTATTTGATATGCTCGAAAATTTTGGAATTATTCAAATGCTAAAAGCTTTTCCCGAAAAAGTTGATTTTTGGGCGAAATTTGCTTCAAATTCAGGACTATTGAAATGGGGGTTTTTCGGAATAACCTTGACAATAACATTGATAAGTTTAATAATGTGGGGTTTCAACGCTTTAAGAAAAAAATAATCTGGTATCTTGGTATCATTTCGCATCATGAAAAATGATACCAAGATTAATTCTTTTGCCACTTCTGATTTCACTCACACCGTGCCGCATCGAAGTTCGATAATAGCCTCGACCGCCTAAAGTCGGTCTAAAATTAGTCGTAAAAATTACTGCTTCGCCTTTATTTGGTTGTAAAACTATACCTTTCGACTGCATTCGAGGGCGATTTTCGAGCATTACAAATTCTCCACCCGTATAATCAAAATTTGGTTGAGTCAAGAAAACAATTACTTGAAAAGGGAAAAAGATTTCACCGTATAAATCCTGATGCAAAGCATTCCAATCACCAGTTTCATATTTCAAAATCAAAGGCGTTGGACGATTTTGACCATTTTGGTGGCAGATTTCTAATAACTCATCTAATTGCTGAGGGAAAGTTTTTTCAATACCCAATTTCAGCATCCAATCATTAGCTATTTTTGCCAAATGTAGGTATAAAATATGACGCAATTCCTCCACAATATTGGGCAATGGATAATTAAAATATTTGTATTCACCACTACCAAACTGGTAGCGTTTCATATTAATTACACTTCGATAAGCAACAGCATTTTCGTAATATTCCGCTAATTGGTCGCACTTTTCATCAGAAATTATTTTAGGTAAAACGGCATAACCATTTTGATCAAGATTTGCCAAGTGTGTTGTAAAATCTATATTTTCAAGCATTTTTTGTTAATTTTTAACAAAAATGCCACGTTTTTCTCTTTCAATCAAACCGAATCTTGCGGTATAGCTCAATTTAGCAAATTGTGACCAAATAAAAGAGCAAGTTGAAAACTTGTAATACAAAAAAATTCTATTTTTATTTGCGTAATCAATTACGTAATTAATTACATAATGCAAGATGTTATATCAGAATTAGGGGCATTGGCAATGGGAAGCCGACTCAAACGCATGAGCGATGCTATCATGCGTGGCGGTGCGGAAGTGTATCGCAGCAATAACATCGACTTCGAGCCAAAGTGTTTTCCATTATTTTATTTGCTCTCAAAAGAAGAAGTTGAATTGGGTATCATGGATATTGCCGAAAGGCTAAATGTTTCGCATCCTGCGGTTATTCAGTTGGCAAAACAATTGGAAAAAAGAGGGTGGATTTCCTCAAAAAAATCAAAAAAAGATGCCCGAAAACGTTTTTTGCAACTGACCAAAAAAGGGCGAGATTTTTTACCACAATTACAAGCCATCTGGGCAGATATTCGAGCTTTAAATGAACAACTTATTAATAATCAAACAACCAATTTGTTGAGAGCATTAGAAGAAATGGAACATGTTTATGCTTCAAAATCTTATGCCCAACGAATGGATGAATTTCAAAAATCGAAAACAGAGCAATAATTCTAACAAAAATGAATAATACTTTAGATTATCCCCAAGAAGAGTTTCAGAAGATTCTCGAAAAAACATCGTCAATGATTCTTGACCAATACAGCAACCTAGCTTCTCAAAAAGGATTTAATGTAAATTCGCAAGAAGAAGTGGAAAGTTGGTTTAACGAGCCTCTTCCCCTTGAAGGAAAAGATAGTTTGACTTTATTGCAGGAAGCTAAAACGAAGGTTTTGGATAGTGCTACGGGCAATTTAGGGCTGAATATGTACGCTTATGTAATGTCGGGTGGTAATCAAATGTCAACTATTGCCGAACTTTTATTATCAACTATTAATCAAAATAACACAAAATGGCATTTAGCTCCTGCCATGGCAGAAATCGAAAAACGAGTAATAAAATGGACTGCCGAAATGATTGATTATACGCCAAATGCTGGCGGTGCGATGGTGAGCGGGGGTTCGGAGGCTAATTTGGCAGGCTTGACTGTTGCTCGAAATGTTTTTTTCAAGAAATTGGATATTAAACGAAATGGACTTTTCGGCATGAAGCCATTTACCGTTTACTGCTCGAATGAAACCCATAATTGTACGGATAAAAGCATCGCTTTATTGGGAATCGGCACAAATCAACTCCGCAGAATTGATACAAATGCAGATTTAACGATTGATACAAGTGCTTTAGAAACACAAATTCAAGACGATTTGGAGAACGGTTTTATGCCTTTTTGTATCGTTGGCAATGCTGGAACTGTAAATACGGGAGCAATCGATGACTTGTCTACTTTATCGCAAATAGCTAAAAAATATGAAATGTGGTTTCATGTTGATGGTGCTTATGGTGGTTTAGCATCTTCGTTGCCTTCATTGAAACACAAATATGCGGGATTAGAAAAAGCCGATTCAATAGCTCTTGATTTTCATAAATGGCTTTATCAACCTTTTGAGATTGGTTGTGTGTTGGTTCAAGATTGGGGCAAAATGCGAGAAACTTATTTTAAAGAAGCTGATTATTTGGCTACTGAATTACAAGCAAATCCTGATACTCGTTTGGAGTTTAATGAGCATTATTTTCAATTATCACGCAACGCCAAAGCATTTAAAGTTTGGATGTCGGTAAAGGCTTATGGTTTTAACCGAATCCGTGAAATGATTCAAAAAGACATTGATTTAACACATTATTTGATAAAATTAGTAAGCGAATCGACTGATTTTGAGTTAAAATCAAGTTCAGATTTAGCGGTTGCATGCTTTAGTTATGTTGGCAATTGTAGCACAAAAGAAGAAATTGTAGCAATCAATCAAAAGCTAATTCCTGCCCTCGAAGCTGATGGGAGAGTTTTTATTACAGGCACAAAACTAAACAATGAGTTTGTGCTACGAGCCTGTATTATTAATCATCGCAAACAACAATCCTCGATTGAGTATTTGTTGGATACGATTCGAGATGTGGCTTCAGGATTATAAACACTTTTTCATTTTAAAATATGTCAAAAATAGAAATCATCAACCTCGATCCGCAAAATGAAGCTCAAAAACTGGCTTTCAAGCAAATAAATTACGAGTGGATTAATAAATATTTTAAAGTAGAAAAAGGCGATTTAGATTCACTCGAAAATCCTGAAAAATACTTTCTGGCAACTGGCGGAGCTGTTTTATTAGCTCAACGAGGAGATGAATATTTGGGTACTTCGGCGTTAAAACCAATGGGCAATGATGCTTACGAGCTTTGCAAAATGGGTGTAAGTGAGTTGGCTCGTGGGTTTGGCATTGGTTATTTAATTGGAGAAGCTGCCATAAAAAAAGCCAAAGAATTAGGAGCAAAAAAGCTTTATTTAGAAACAAATTCAAGTCTAACGCCTGCACTTACACTTTATGCAAAATTAGGTTTCACTCGTATAGAAAATTTCAAATCGCCTTATCAACGTGCCGATGTTGCAATGGAAATGTGGTTTTAAATTTTGAATAAAAACTTGTATCTTTGAGGCAAAGTAGTCTACCGTCAATTGTCGATTATACACAGATTTGCTCTGATAACAGTCACCAATTGACGATCGACTATTGACTAAAAAATTAACCAAAGATTCTAAGAAAAATGAGAAAAAAAATCGCCGCTGGTAACTGGAAAATGAACAAAACTTTTGAAGAAGGTTTAATCCTACTTTCAGAAGTTGTAAATATGGTAAAAGATGAAGTTGTAAACCCTAATGTAGTGGTTGTACTTTGTGTACCTTTCCCTTATTTAAGCACATTCGGAAAATTAATTGATACCGATAAAATATCATTAGGAGCTCAAAACTGCTATCCAAAAGCCTCTGGTGCATATACAGGTGAAGTTTCAATTCCGATGTTGAAGTCAGTAGGTGTTGGTCACGTGGTTATCGGACACAGCGAACGCCGTCAGTATTTCAACGAATCGGATGCGTTTTTGGCCGAAAAAGTTGATGCAACTTTGGAAGGTGGTTTAATACCTATTTTCTGTTGTGGTGAAACTTTAGAACAACGCAACGAAGGCATTCATTTCGATTTCGTTCGTGGACAAATCACTAATAGTCTTTTTCACCTTTCGGCTGAAGATTTGCAAAAAACGGTAATTGCTTATGAGCCAATTTGGGCAATCGGCACGGGCGTAACGGCTTCAAACGACCAAGCACAAGAAATGCACAAGGTTTTGAGAGACCATTTGGCAACAAAATACGGTCAAGAAGTAGCTGACGAAATCTCAATCCTTTATGGCGGAAGCGTAAATGGAGCAAATGCTCAAGAATTGTTCGCCTGTCCAGATGTTGATGGGGGCTTAGTTGGTGGAGCTTCGTTGAAATCAAGAGAATTTACAAATATTGCGAAAGCATTTTGATTTGAATAGATTGCTATATAGAACCTTGCAGGATGCGAGTCGTCGCACCGTTTTCATCCTGTAAGGTTTTTTTTATGATGTTTTAGGATTATATTTATTAGCTCTCTTGATTTTTCTTCTTTTTGGGCAAAACAAAGTACAACAGTCCTGCAACTGAGAAAATTATTAATAAAATTATTAAAACTTTCTGCAAATTTCCTTCATTCGGATTTTCTAACAAGCGTTTGATTTCTTTTGCTTGCGAACCCGTCCAAACTGCTAAAGCTGTACGAGGAATCATTCCGAGAAAACCTCCCAAAAGAATATTTCTCAACTTTGCTCCTGACAATGCAAATACAAAATTGGTCAAAGCAAAAGGTAAAACTGGTGAAAGTTTAGTAAAGAAAATAACTTTTAATTCCTCCCGGCGAATATTTTCTAAAATAGCACTAACTTTCTTATTATCAGACAAATAGCTTTTGAATCTTTCTCCATCAAGCATCATAGTGATCATATTTATTAGAAAGATAGCTGCCATATTTAAAGTAAAAAGTGGAATAAGAGCATTCCAGCCAAGAAAATAGCCAAAAATCAAAGCCAAAAGCGTAGGAGGCGTAAATGCAAAAGTAGAAGTAAGACAGCAAATGAGCGTAATCAAAAGCCAATTTTGCCAATTGAATAAAGCAATTTGATTTTCGTGATTAATAATAATAGCGGTAAGCACCGAACTAAAAAGTAAGGGTACAACTGTCAAAAATATAGAAGAAATGAGAGGAAATGAGTATTTAGTAGATATTTTCAACAAATTTTAATTAGCTCCCTCTCCTTCGGAGAGGGCTGGGGTGAGGTATTTTTAAAAGAGAAACCCATAACGAAGCGTAATCGGAGTCTGACTTCCAAGTAAACTCTGCGGACTAATAAAACCACTGTTTGGAAAGCCTAAATTATACATCACCGAAATAAAACTACCCCGTCGGCCATCGCCACCTTGATAAAAGCCTGCACCAATGAGTGGTGAGCTTCCCCAATATTTTCTTGATGGGTCAGTCGAAGTATCAATGTATGAATAAAATTGGTCGGCACGAGCATTGATAAACTCATATTCGGCATGTGCAAAAAACCTTTTGAAAAGTTGTTGTCTTACAAAAACTTTAGGTCCATAAACAAAATTATTGGTATTATTAGCACTATTTCTGTTGAATGAACCTTGAAAAATAAAAGTACCACCTACCCCAGCAACAGTTCCCTTTTCATTGAGTTCATAGCCAATCATAGGTGAGGCATCAATATAAAAAGCACCAAAAAAACCCAGCCAAAAGTTTCCGCCGTAGCGAAGTTTATCTTTCCATTCGGGTCTTGGTTTTTCAAAATAAACTTGTGTTGGTTTGTCGGTATCACCCGATGTTGGAATTTGTTCCTGAGCAAAAACCGTTAATGAACTGATAATCAAAATGATAACTAAAGTATTTTTACGCATATTCTAACGCTTTTTCCTGTAAAAAATCAGGCAGTTTTATGCTGTCTAAGAGTTGTTCTTCGAGCATATTTGCCCACTCTGTTAGATAAACGACCACATCGGCTCTAACATTGTGGCGAAGATAGCGATTTTCGATAGGTAGACGCATTAAAATCTTCTTATCTGATAATTTTTCTAAGTTTTGGAGGTCTTCCAAGCTAAAACCCGAAGTAAGTAACTCAAAAATTATTAAATCTATGGGCATCACGCTTGTTTCGCAATAGTCATTTAGCTGTTCATTCCAGTCGCCGTGTCTTTGCATAGCAAAGGCGTGAATTTCAGCTTTAGTACGCTTTGTTATTTCTTGAGCAAGATTTCCACAATTGCAACTTCCCATGTGTCCCCACATATATTGATTGCCAGCTTCTATTTTTTTTGCTGTACGACGAAGAGCTTCGATGATTTCAAGTTTTGCCTGTGCCATGACTTTAATGAGAATTATAAATAGTAGATGTTGAGTTAACATTCTGCCAAATACTTTTGTTTTGATTTCTTAACATTTACTAAACAAATTAACAAAATAAAAGGTCACTCAAATAAATTCGAGAGACCTTTTATTTAATATTTTTAAGCAAAATTCTGAAAGAAATTATGCTTTTTTAGCTTTTGCAGCTTTAGTTACTTTGGTTTCAACTTTTGGCTCAGCTACTGCTTTTTCTTTCGTGATTTTTGCTGGAGCTTTTGTTTTTTCAGTTACTGGTTCAACAGTAGTTTTTGCTTTAACATCTATAGGTGCAGTTGCTTCAGGAGCTACTTCTGCTACTACTTCAATTACACAATTTTCGATTGCAAACTCGGTGTTATAGTTATATTTTGAGGCGTGAGTGTCATTCACCCAACGTCCGTCGTTCAACAAATAGCGATATTCGTACGAACCCGATTGTAAGCTAAGTGATGCTTTCAATGAGCCATCTTTTTGTTGCTTTAAAGTTACTCCTTTGTTTGAATCCCAGTTATTAAATTCGCCTAAAAGTATGCCTGAAGTTGCACCAGCGGCTACCTCAGCAGGAATAAGAAAATCAATGTTTTTGCTTGACATAATGTATTTGCGTTTGTTTACGATACAAATTTCTTAATAAAAATGCAGCTTTTGCAAGAAAATCATCGAAAAGTGCAAAAAATCTTGATAAAATACAATTATTTGATAGAATGATATAAAAAAATAAGCGATTTAAGTTAAAATTTAACTTAAATCGCTTATTATCAGCTACTTATGATGGCTTTTTTAATTAAACAAGTCTGTTTTGATAATACAAAGTACTTCATTCTTTCAAAAAAATAGATTAGTTTTGCCCAAAGTAAAACCCTAAGGTATGAGAAAAATATCCTGTCAAATATCCTTTTTTATTTCAATCACACTTTCGAGTTGTGGCGTACTTAACAAAGCCTCAAAATTTCAACTTTCAGATGGGTATTATGCTACAAAGTTAAAGCTATCGGATAATAAAGTAGGAAAAATATATGTTCAAAATGCAGAAGACACTTTGAAAATTTATGAAACATTAAAAGACAGAAAATCTATTGCTGTTGATACGTCAAAAAAGCCCGAAATATTCCTGAAAAACCAAACGAATCCCTATTCCTCACTTGTCTTTCGGCAGCCAAGTTTAGATATTGATTTTCTAACAATTCTATTGAAATATCGCCCTCAAACACAAGGATTTCCCAATCAGCTTAATACAAATCTTAATGGTGCAGTATATGTTGGTTATCGAAACGATTTTTACCATATCAGATACAAAAAGAACCCTTTCACTTTTAGCAGATATACTACACATTACGGCTTTTCTTTTGGAGCTTTTGCTGGCTTAGGAGCAACAGCCATAAACCCTTCTGTAACCAATAACCTCATAAGCAGTGAGTATGATGGTGTTATTTTTACAAAAGGTTTGGCGGCTATTATTGGAATTGATGCTTTTACCATCGGTTTGACATTTGGTTTAGATAACTTATTAGACTCAAATAAAAAAACATGGATTTATGAAAGCAAACCTTGGTTTGGTTTAGCTTTTGGTTTAAACTTAAATTAGCAAAAATGACAGATATTATAGCTACACACCCCGCCGACATTGCAGAGAATATTATAAAACTCTCAAAAAAAGAAAGAAACTTAGCTTTTTTAAAACTTTCAGGCGATGATAAAACAAAAGTATTTCCTTATTTTGATAATGATATTCAGATAGAACTACTCAAAAATTTAGGAAATAAAGAAACCAGCGAGCTATTAAATAACCTTGCCCCAGACGACAGAACAGCCATATTTGTTGACTTTCCCGACCATTTGATTAAAGAAACTATCAATCTTTTGAATAAAGAAGAAAGAGAAGAAGCACTAAATTTATTAGGCTATAAACCTAACAGCATGGCAAGGCTAATGACACCACATTATATTCAAGCAAAGCCAAATTGGACAGTTGAGAAAGTGCTTGAACATATAAAAAAGTATGGTAAAAAAGCCGAAACGCTCAACTTTGTATATGTTATTGACGAAAATAATAAGCTAATTGATGATTTAAAAATTGGTCAGTTGCTCATGGCAGAGCGAATAACCTTGATTTCGGATTTAATGGATTATGATTATGTAGCTATTAAAACTACAATAAATACTGACGAGGGTTTGGAGATTTTTGAAAAATACGATAGAGCAGCCATGCCAATTATATCTGAAAACGGAACTTTGGTTGGTATCGTAACTTTTGATGATGTTTTAGAAAAAATCAAAGAAAGAGATACTGAGGATATTCAGAAATTTGGTGGAACAGAAGGTTTAGATTTATCTTATACAAAAACAACTCTTTTTGAATTGGTAAAAAAACGAGCAGGATGGTTGATTATATTATTTTTGGGAGAAATGCTTACCGCATCGGCAATGGGTTATTTTGAGGGCGAAATAGAAAAAGCAGTTGTTTTAGCATTATTTGTCCCTCTAATTATTTCCAGTGGTGGAAATTCGGGTTCGCAAGCTGCTTCTTTGATCATTAGAGCAATGGCTTTGGGTGAATTAAAATTAAAAGATTGGTGGTATGTAATGCGAAAAGAGCTTTTCTCTGGGCTTTCATTAGGAACAATTTTAGGTGTAATTGGCTTTTTGAGAATATTCATTTGGCAAGAAACGGGCATTTACGATTACGGACAATATTGGTTTTGGATCGCATTAAGTGTTTCGGTTTCACTTGTATTTATTGTACTTTGGGGAACTCTCTCTGGCTCGCTCATTCCATTCGTTTTACGTAGGGCAGGGCTCGACCCAGCCACTGCCTCTGCTCCTTTTGTAGCTACTTTGGTAGATGTAACTGGACTCGTTATCTATTTTACAATTTCAGCGTTATTTTTATCGGGGAAATTATTATAAAAAAAATCCCTCAAAGTTTATAAAAAAACTTTGAGGGAAAACTTAAATCGTTTATTATCGATTACTTATAAATTCTTAATTTTGATTAAATTGCTCAGTAATTACCTTGCGAAGTGCTTGGTGCGGACGCAGCCCATTGTTGCGATAAACCTTTGGGCCAGCATCAGTTTTTGTATCTTGTGCATTACGCATTTGTCTTACCGACGTACTTCTAAATTCTTCATATTCGTCATCGGTCATATCATCACGGTTAGCTTTTCCTTTTTCCAAACCATCATCAAAGGTATAGATGCGGCGGTCTTGGTCGGCAATACGTAGGCGATCAAGCAAATCTGCAAGTTCTGCCAAAACTTGTTTCTTTTCAGCCTTCAATTCTTCTAAATTTGGCAATAAAGCCAAATCGTTTTCTAAAATACTTTTCTGAACAATCTCCTGAGCAACTTCGCCCTCAGCCAATTTTAGTTCTTCGATTAGTTTCAAATTCTTCTTTTTAGTTCGCCTCATGGCTGGTCCAGCTTGTAGCCAATTGTGCCAATATGCTTGTAGAATCGGAAATGAAATACCCAAGCAAATCGCTCCTGCAATAGCAAATAAAACTCCACTCAAAACAAACGACATCAACGCCCACGGACTATTTACCAAATCAACATTTAGCTTGTCATAAGCCTTCAGTTGCTCGTCCATTTTCTGAATAATCGCTTGATTATCAGTTGCTTGTACGGCATTTGGGTCAATAGACTGGCTATTAATCTGCATTGATTTTATCTGCTTATTGATACTCTCTTTTAATCTATCAGTTTTGTAAGCTTCGTAGCGAAACCAACCCAAAATAAACATCGTGGCCACCGAGAAAACTAACAAAAAGCCTTGAAAAATAGCGTAGGTTTTTTTGGTTTTAGGCGAATAATCGGTCAAATAAGGTTGCTCAACTAAGCGGTCATAGGCAGGTTTCAATAAAACTGAAAGCATAGCCAAACCAACCGCAAATGCCCAAGCTTCGTAATTATCTCTGATATTAAGGGCATACGCGACAATTTCGTGCGAAATAATCAAATCGCCAGTAACAAAAGCAATACCAGCAAACAAATATAAAATACCAGCCAATAAAGAATAGGGAGAATCATTACGATTACGTTTCCCCTCTAATCGTTTGATATTTGCCAAATTATCGTCAATTTGTTGCTGCACAAAGTTTGCCTTGCGTGATTGCGTGCTTACACCCATCACATGCTCTTGCAGTTTGTCGAAAGACGTTTTTTGCCTCTCTTTAGTTTCAGCAATTTGATTGTCTAATTTAGTAACTTCCGTTTGTTTTTCGCCAATTCGCTCATGATACCACTCATAAGAGACATGGCTCGACAAATAGCCTTCGTAAGGGTCTTCTTCTTTGTCTTTATCTTTTCTGATGTTTTCAACGCCGATTAAATAACCATGTTGAAAGTCGGAATTATAATAATTTTCTGGATTTTCCATAGTTCTACTCTATTTCAATATTATATTTATCTAAAAGTCCTTTGATGCTCGTCAAAGAGAATTTTGCTTTTTTTATTCGATTGAGTTCTGGGTCGATTGAAAAATAATATGATGTCCTGAAATCGGTTTTTTCTAAAATTGTATGTTCAAATATCGCTCCTGCCAAATCACAATTCTCAAAAGTAGTACTTGTCAAATCAGTTTCCGTAAAATCAGCTTCTTGTAGTTTACAGTTTTTAAAATTTGTTGCCTTCATTTTAAGTTTGTAGAAAGTAGCTAAATTCAGAAAACAATCTTCAAAACTTACTGAAAACAAGAAATGGTTGCATTCACCAAAATTCAATCCCAAAAGTTTACAATTTTTAAACTTCAAAGTTTTCATTGATGTATTCCGAACTTTTACCAAGCTCAAATTACAATTATCAAACTGACATTCTACAAAAACAACGTTTGACAAATCAATTTCTGAGAAAACACAGTTTGTAAAATTACAACTCTCATATTCGCCTTTAACAAAACTATCAGGCGTAAACGTTATTCCGTGAAAATTTTGTTCTTCTATTATTGGTTTAAGCATTATTTCAAAATCTCTCTTATCTGTTTACCTGTCAATTTTTCACGGTAACCTCTTGCCAAATTAAACTCACTTTCAAACAATTTTACGAGCATTTCACGTCTTTCGTTGAGGCGTTTGAGTTCGGCTTCTGGCGATTTTAAGGTATCAACAATCTTCCATTTCTCAATTCTCTGCTCATCAATTTCAAGTTTGAGTTTTGCAATTTCATCTTCCCAAGTTTGGGTTTTATTTACCTTATCTTTTTCCAAACGCAGATTATCAAACCACAAACCCGAATCTATTTTTAACACCGTTAGGTTACTCAAAAGCAACTTTCCTGCAAAAAGAAATAAGAAAAACACAAAGAAAAACAAAGCAAACGAACGCATAAGTGACTGATTATCAACAACTTGCACAAATACAAAAACCGAAGCTGCCAAGGGCATTCCTACTTCTTCGAGCAATTGTCGCCATGAAATCGAAGAACCTTTTTCGTGAAAAAGAGATTTTGGGTTAAACAAATTGAACATCCCTGCCAAGAAAATTCCTAAAGCAATGACATAGTGATTTTGTGGAAAATTAGTCAGAATAGACTCATCAATTAGAAAATAATTGCCTATACACATCGCCAATGAAAGGACGATTCCGATGAAAGTTCGGGGAAGTTGATGTTCAGAGCGTTCACGATTTTCGAGTGTTCGAGATTTTTCGGTAAGGTCGTTGATGCGAGTTTCTTTTTGTTCGATAAAAAGATTCAATTCACCTATTTTCTCCGAATTATATTCAACCTCTTTTTCTAATTCGGCTGTTTGATGAGCGAAATAATTACGAATTGCCCCTATTTTCTCCTCAGCTTTCGATTCCGAAAGACCAAAAATAACACCTTCATCACGCAAGGTATCTTCATTTTCGAGCCAAAATGGAATATTGTCCATTTCGTGCGAAAAATGAACAACTTCGGTTGGCGAAACGACACTTAATTCATTGAAAGTCGGTGTGTTTGCATCTGTCAAAACCAATGCTTCATCATTTGACGATGATTGCAGAACGCTCGCTGGTTTTGAACTAAACATTTTTTTTACTTGGTCAAAAAAGGACATGGGTTATATGCTCGTTTTAAGCACTCGTACCTACGATTTGGGGGCTGAAACGTGAGCATTGCGGTTCTTTTTCATATTCCATAATCGCACTGATTATTTCACGAAAACATTTTTCACGCTCAAAATTCCCTCCAAAACCAGCATCTATCATTATAGCTGCTTTTTCGTAAGCAATTGTGTATTCTCGGTTATTACGAATCTTCATAGTGGTTGAGGTTGTTTAGTGTTTGCTTATCACTGTGCAACCACAATGCCATATTAACTCTAAATTGAGAAAAATATTTTGATTTTGAAAAAATAAAAGCGTAAAAGGGCTTTTTGGCTATTTGAAGGGCATAAAAAGCAATAAAAAGGTGTAAATTTGTGAATAAATAAATGCCGCTTTCATGATTTCAATAATAGTAGCAACTGCCGAAAATGGCGTGATAGGAAAAGACAATCAATTACTTTGGCGACTTTCGGCAGATTTGAAGCAATTCAGAATTTTAACTACGGGTCATTCCATTATTATGGGCAGAAAAACCTTTGCATCTATCGGAAAATCTTTGCCCAATAGAACTAATATTGTCATTTCTCGACAAACAAATTTTGATTTTCCTTCGGGAATATTACAGACAGATTCTTTAGAAAAAGCTATTGAAATTGCCAAAAATAGCGAAGGAAATGATGAAATCTTTATTATTGGTGGCGGAAATGTGTATAGACAAGCCTTAGATATTACTGACAAAATTTACTTAACCGAAGTAAAAGCAACCCTCGAAGGAGATGCTTTTTTTCCGAAATTGAATGAGAAAAATTGGAAAGAAACTTCAAGAATTTCGCACATTAAAGATGAGAAAAATGAATATAATTTTGATTTTGTGGAACTGGAAAGAATTTAACGATTTACGATGTCATAATCTATAAAAATAAAATTTACAAAGTTTAAAAAAATGCACTTCTCTTTTTAAAAAATATGAAATCGTAAATCGTAAATTTTCAAAATTATGCTTCGCCCATTGGCCCGCCAAAATTCATTGGAAATGGCATTGGTTCGCCTGTTTGACGAATCGCACCAAAATTATCTTCGTATTTAGAAATATTATCTTGTAACGCTATCAACAAACGTTGAGCATGTTCGGGCGTTAAAATCACACGAGATTTTACTTTTGCCTTTGATACCCCCGGCATTAATCGGATAAAATCTATGACAAATTCGGTGTTTGAATGTGCAATCATTGCCAGATTTGCGTAAACACCTTCTGCCATTTCTTCCGATAATTCGATATTTATTTGTTGTTCAGGTTCTTCCTGAACGTCTTTTCTTTTTGCCATTTGTACAAAAACTGTTAGTTGATTGGGAGTCATTGTTGGTAGTAAATTAACCAAAGGTAAATAGCTTTTTTGAAAAAACGAAATACCGACTTAATTTGTTATTAAATGGCAAGGAGTAGTGGGCAGTTTTCAGTCTTCAGTAGACAATTGGCAGTCAGTAATGAATATAATTTGAAAAAAATATTGATAACTGCCCACTGATAACTAAGAAATAGCTTGCCGAATTCTAAGCAATTTTTCTAAAAGCTCTTCCAATTTATCTAAAGCCAACATATTTGCTCCATCAGATTTGGCAACTGATGGATTTGGATGCGTTTCGATAAAAATTCCATCAGCACCAACAGCAATTGCTGCTTTGGCAATAGTTTCGATTAAAGCAGGTTTTCCACCTGTTACGCCCGATGATTGATTAGGTTGTTGTAACGAATGTGTACAATCCATGATAATTGGCACATCAAATGCCTTCATTTCGATTATATTTCTATAATCTACCACAATATCGGAGTAGCCAAACGAATTTCCTCTATCGGTCAGCATTACTTGAGCATCAGGGTTTATTGCTTTTACTTTCTCAACTGCAAAACCCATTCCCGAACCGTGCATAAATTGCCCTTTTTTTACATTCACAGCTTTCCCTGTTTGAGCGGCTGCTACCAAAAGTTCGGTTTGGCGACATAAAAAAGCTGGGATTTGCAAAACATCCACATATTTTGCTGCTAATGCTGCTTCCTCAGATTCGTGAATATCAGTAACAGTTGGTAAGTCGAAAGTATCGCCAACTTCTTTCAGAATATTCAGAGCCAGTTCATTGCCAATGCCCGTAAAAGAATCTAATTTAGTACGATTGGCTTTTCGATACGATGCTTTAAAAATATACGGAATCTGCAAGCGGTCGGTAATAGCTTTTACTTTTTCAGCAATTTCCAAGGCCATATCTCGTCCTTCAACTACGCAAGGTCCCGCAATGAGGACGAAATTGCCAGAATTTTGATTTTTTAAACGATTGATTTTCAGCACTTTATCAGTTTTTTAAGATTTTGTAATTATTATTTAAGTTTTAACAATTTATTTTTTTGCCAAATAACGGCACTTTTAAGCCCTTTTTAGCTAAAAATCAAAGCTAATGACCTATTAAGCAATAAACATTGCAAAGGTCGAAACAAATCTGACATCAAAAAAATTTCCTGTATTTTGTTGTTTTCGTTTAAAAGCGTTTTCTTTGCAGTCGTTTTTCACCAAACTACAGTTCAAAATGTCAGCAATTGCAACAAAAGTAACGAAAATTATCGTAGAGAAACTCGGCGTAGATGAGTCAGAAGTAACTCCAGAAGCATCATTCACAAATGATTTAGGAGCCGATTCATTAGATACCGTAGAATTGATAATGGAATTTGAAAAAGAATTTAATGTCTCTATCCCAGATGACCAAGCAGAAAATATCCAGACCGTAGGTCAGGCTATCACTTACTTAGAAGAAAATTCTAAATAAGTATTTTTTTGTCGAGTTCAGAGTACCAAGTTCAAAGAACAAAGTACAAAACCTTTAAGGTTTTTGTAAAAACTCGTTTTTGCACCACTCCGAACTCGACATTCAAAATATTTAATTAAGAAATTTACTTTTGACCAAAATTACACTTTATGGCATTCAAACGAGTAGTTGTAACAGGATTAGGGGCATTAACGCCTATCGGAAACACAGTAGAAGAATATTGGCATGGGCTGTCAAACGGCGTAAGCGGTGCAGCTAATATTACCAAATTCGATGCCAGCAAATTTCGTACGAAATTCGCCTGTGAAGTAAAAAACTTTGACGTTACACAGTTTATTCCTCGTCAGGATGCCCGTAAAATGGACTTATTCACCCAGTATGCCATGGTTGTTGCCGATGAGGCAATAAAAGATTCTGGACTTGATTTAGACAGTATCAATAAAAATAAAGCAGGAGTTATTTGGGGTTCAGGTATTGGTGGATTAAAAACTTTTGAAGAAGAAGTGATTAATTTTGCTAGTGGTGATGGAACACCAAAGTTTAACCCTTTCTTTATTCCTAAAATGATTGCCGATAGTGCTTCGGGGCAAATTTCTATTAAATATGGTTTCCGAGGACCAAACTACATTACTGTTTCGGCTTGTGCTTCTACCAACAATGCTATTATTGATGCCTTCAACTACATTCGTTTGGGCAGAATAACTCTTTGTGTTTCGGGAGGCTCAGAAGCGGCCATTACGCAAGCAGGAATCGGTGGTTTCAATGGTTTACGTGCCATGTCGGAACGCAACGATGACCCAGCAACGGCTTCTCGCCCTTATGATAGAGACAGAGATGGATTTATTTTGGGTGATGGTGGTGCAGCATTAATTTTAGAAGAATACGAACACGCAGTGGCTCGTGGAGCAAAAATTTATTGTGAGATTGTAGGTGGTGGTTTCTCGTCAGATGCTTATCATATCACAGCCCCACATCCCGAAGGTCTTGGTGCGTTTTTATCTATGGAAGATGCCCTCGATGATGCCAACATGAAACCCGAAGACATTGATTATATCAATACGCATGGTACTTCTACCCCTTTGGGCGACCCACAAGAAATTAAGGCAATCGAACGATTATTTGGGGAACATACTTACAAAATGAGTATCAGTTCAACCAAATCAATGACTGGCCATTTGCTCGGTGCAGCAGGTGCAGTTGAGTCTGTTGCCGCAATTATGGCTATTAAGCATCAACTCGTTCCGCCAACAATTAATCTTTTTAATATTGACGAAGGAATTGACCCTCGAATAGATTTGACACCAAATGTTGCGAAAGCTCGAAAAATAGATGTAGTTTTGAGTAATTGTTTTGGGTTTGGCGGTCATAATGCTACCTTGATTTTCAAGAAAATTTAATTTCGAATCGTGTTGTCGGTAGTTAATAATTCTTTTTGGGGGTTTTTCAAATCTGATTCTAAGGAACGCAGTTTTAGAAAATCAGTAGAGCAGATTATCGGTGAAAAACCGAGCAATCCATTGCTCTACCAGTTAGCTTTTAGGCACACTTCTGCGTCGAAAGAAACAAGTATTGGTGGTTTTCGAGAATCTAACGAAAGATTAGAGTATCTTGGCGATTCAGTACTTGGAATGATTGTCGCTGAATATTTATTCAAAAAATACCCATTCAAAGACGAAGGTTTTCTTACTGAAATTCGTTCCCGAATCGTTAATAGAGAATCATTAAATATTCTTGCTCGCAAAATTGGCTTAGAGCGACTCATTGAATTTGACGGTCAAAGGATAGCACATAACCGTACATCTATGTATGGCGATGCTATGGAGGCTCTTATTGGAGCAATTTATTTAGATAAAGGTTTTCGTTTCACACGAAAATTCATTCTCAAAAAACTTATTGCTAACTACTTCGACCTTGACACGGTCATTCAAACAAATACTAACTACAAAAGCATCCTGCTTAGCTGGTCTCAACAAGAAGGCAAAAAAGTTGTCTTTGAAATTGTGCAAGAAAACGGCAAACATCACCACAAAGAATTTGTTGCCCAAGTATCGGTCAATGGCGAAGCTGTAAGCAAAGGTGGCGGTTGGAACAAGAAAAAAGCCGAGCAAGAAGCTGCTCGACGTGCGTGTGAGGCTTTAGAAATTAAGTCATAAAACTCCAAAAAACAACCTCTTAAACAACTATCCAATTATAGTTAGTTACGCACCTCGCTATTTTAAATTCTCCATTCCCACTTCCATTTAGTAAAATGATTCAAAAAAGTTTGTATAATGGTGCCAAGTTTCTATTTTTGTAAAATGATATAGTTCAACTCAACCGCAACTGCGGGCCGTCACTTTTAGAAGCAACCCTTTGTTGAAACTTTTACCTAAAATAGCATTCGGAATTTTAGTATTACTAACTTGTGGTGTTTCTTACTCCCAAAAAGTAGCTATCCAAGTTTTACAACAAGGCACATCCTATTCGGATTCGTCCTATTATGACATTATACCTGTTGGAGACAAATTTTGGATTGGTGGTAAATATGGCACACTGAAACTAATTGATTCGGTTGGAAATCTTTCTAATATTCCTTACCCAAGTGAAAATGTTGATATTTATAAATTAGACCATTTTGATAAAGATAATCTCATTATTAGTGCTGATAAGGGGGTTATTTACAAACACAATTTGGTTAGCAAAACTTGGGAAACCATCAAATTGAAAGGGTACGAAAAAGCCTGTTTTTATAATTTGACCGTTGTAAATGATTCAACGGCATTTATCTGTGGTGGAAAATCTTCTATTGCCCATTCCGAGAAAACTGTTCCTTTTGGCTTTATTTTGAAAACTGTAGACAAAGGAGTCACTTGGAAACGAGTTTATCACAATGCCCTAAAAATGGTCTGGTGTGTAAAATATAATCCTTTCAACAAAAAGGTTTACGCACTTATGTACACGCCCAACAAAACGCATCTTTATAGTTTTGGCAGCGAAAAATGGAAACATGAACAAAAAATTGGCAATAGCATTTTTCATGAAATACAGTTTGAAAACGAAAAAGATTTTGTAGCGATGGGTGGATGGATGGGAAAAAATGGGCGTATTCACCACAATAATCAAAAATTAGAAATACCAAAGTCTGGCTTGATTTGGGGAAGAGTTTCAAACGATAAATATGATATTTATTCTGCCTGTGACGGAAAAATTGTTTTAGGCGACAAATCAGGGAACTATAAAGTATTTGGCGAAAAGTTGAATATGGCTTTCAATATCTACGAAACCGTTTTTACCTCGCCTACCACCGCCATTGCCATTGGAAGTGCCAGAACTATTCTGCTCATAAAAATCATTGAAGAAAGTCATTTTGCTCAAAATGATTAGTATTAGTTTCAAATGTTTTGAACACAAAACGAGACTATTCTTTTGGAACAGTCTCGTTGCTTAATAGAATCGATACTTTACTTGTCGTTCAAAATCATTGGCGTATTGCCTTTCCCTCCCATAATTATTACCTTAGTATTAGGCGAAATAGCAATCTCTTTTTGAGCTTTAATCATTTCATACTGCAACTGTTTATCAGTCAAAGTAGTAGTAATAATTCTTTGATAGTCCGAAATACCTTGTGCTTCTACACGCTTACGTTCGGCTTCTTGCTTTTCTTTTTGTAATACAAACTGCATCTTTTGAGCTTCTTGCTCGGCATTAATTTTCGACTCAATGGTTTTCTTAACTGATTCGGGCAAATTGATGTTTCTGACCAATAATTGCTCTAAAACTAAGCCTCTTGCCTTGAAATCAGTTTCAATTGTTTTAAAGATTCTTCCTTGAAACTCATCTCTTTTAGTAGAATACAATGCCACTGCTTCATAATAAGCGGCAATATCACGGATACGGGTACGGGCAATTGGACGCACGATTACATCTTCATATTCTTTACCAATTTTTCTCAAAATTGTTGGTGCTTGGTCGGGTTGAACTCGGTAAAGAACTGTTAAGTCGATAACAACCTCCAAGCCGTCAGACGAAAGCACACGAATAGCATCGTCACCTGTTTGTTTACCTTCATCGTGGACGCTCGACATTGTGTAGTTTTGAGTACGGGTGTCAAATTCGGCAACTTCTACCAATGGGTTGATAATGTTGAGTCCACTTGTAAGTATTCCTTCTTGTACATTGCCAAAAAGCGACGGTACTCCCACTCTGCCAGCATCAATTTGTTTAACTGAAGACGAGGCTAATCCTAAAATAATCAAAATAATACCCACCACTTTGAGCGGGCGAGAAAAACGAGAAAATTGTAATGATGGGGTGTTGATAGCAAATCCTACTATCACGATAATAACACCGATTGTTAAAAAAAACATGTTTTTGTATTGGTTTAGATATTGTTTAGCTTTTCAATGAGATAGTTTTAGCTCAAAAGCTGAGTAAACATACAGTAAGGTGAGATTTATTATTCAATATTTACATAAAAGGTAATTTTTGAATCATCAAACGTATAGTATAAGAATTTGTCTTAAAAAATCTTCATCCATTTTCCTTGTTCTTTCATTACCAATTCGATGACTTCACGCACGGCACAATCGCCTCCAACTCGGGTCGAATTATAGTCTGCCACTTCAATTATTTCCTCAACCGCATCGGAAGGGCAAGCCGACAAAACCGCCCGATATTTCATAATTTCCCAGTCGGGCAAATCATCTCCCATAAACAATATTTCGTCTGCCAAAATATTGTTTTCTTCTATATATTTATCAAAAACCGATAGTTTTTTGTCCGTATTTACACCTAAAAAAATATCTTTTATGCCAAAAGGTGAAAGTCTTTCACGAATACTTTCGTCTTTTCCTCCCGAAATAATGGCAATTCTGTAACCAGACCTTACTGCTTTCCCTAAAGCATAGCCGTCTTTTACATTAAAAACTCTTGCTAATTCTCCTCCTCTCAAGGCAATTACGGTTGCATCGGTCAATACACCATCTACATCAAAAATAAAGGTTGTAATTTTTCGGAGTTGAGATTTGAGTTTGATATTCATGAAATTGGGTTTAGTGTTTAAAATAATTTGCATAAAATTCGCATAAATTCGTTTAATTCGTGCCATTAGTGTACTATTATTTTTATGCTTGAAAGAATAACCCCAAAACTTAAATTATTTCTAAAAACTCGCTGGGCAAAAGTATTTTTAGCTTTTCTAAGTATTTTAGTATTACTCAATCTCATTTTTCCACCAAAAATTAAGCTCAACTATTCGACGCTCATTACAGACACCAACGGAGTTATGCTACACGCTTTTTTGAGTCCAGACGAAAAATGGCGAATGTTTGTTGAACTTCGAGAAATTACTCCTACGCTCCGAAAGGCAATTCTTGCTAAGGAAGACAAATATTTTCCATATCATTTTGGTGTAAATCCTGTAGCGATTTGTCGAGCAATTATTAATAATTTGACGAAAAGTCGCCGAACTTCGGGAGCAAGTACAATTACGATGCAAGTAGTCAGAATGTTAAACCCAAATGAAAGAACCTATTTCAATAAAATTGCTGAAATTTTTCGGGCAATTCAATTAGAAATTTTCTATTCAAAAGACGAAATTCTGCAAATGTACCTCAATCTTGTTCCTTATGGTTCAAACATTGAAGGCATCAAATCGGCTGCATATCTATACTTTCAAAAATCACCCGATAGACTAAGTTTGGCAGAAGTAACTACACTTGCCATTATTCCAAATCGCCCAACAAGTTTGAAATTAGGCACAAAGAACCCGTTGATTGTTGAAGAAAGAAACAAATGGCTGAAACGCTTTAAACAATCACAATTGTTTGATAATCAGGCTATTAATGATGCTTTACGAGAACCTCTAACTGTTTTTCGTCATGAAGCACCCAAAGATGCACCCCATCTTTCGCTTCGACTAAAAAAGCAATTTCCTGACAAAGCCATTATCCAGTCAAGTATCAAGCAAGCCACACAAGCTAAGGTCGAACAGATGGTTTCAAATTATGTCAATCGCACACGAGCGATGAATATTCATAATGCAGCGGTTTTGGTCATCAATAACGAAACCATGCAAATAGAAGCTTACATTGGCTCGGCTGGTTTCAATGATAATTTCGATGGTGGACAAGTGGACGGTGTACAGGCAATTCGTTCGCCTGGAAGTGCTTTAAAGCCCCTTTTGTACGCAACAGCATTCGACAAAGGGATTATTACACCAAAAAATATTATTAATGATGTGCCGACAAATTTTAATGGCTTTGAACCAGAAAATTTTGACAGAAAATTTAACGGAAAAGTTTCGATTGAGTTTGCTTTGGCCAATTCATTGAATATTCCAGCTGTAAAAATTGTGCGAGATTTAGGAAAAAACAATTTGATTGAACAATTAGAAAAGGCTGATTTTCAGACTATTAGGAAACAAGAGAAAGATTTGGGACTTTCAATCGTATTGGGAGGCTGTGGTGTAACCCTCGAAGAAATGACACAACTATATGCAGCTTTTGCTAATAATGGAATGTGGAGTAAATGTAGCATGACGAATGATAAATTTTTCTCAAGAAAAGAGTCTTTACAACTTATTTCGCCATCTGCTACTTACCTAATCACCGAAATTTTGGCTCAAATCAAGCGACCAGATTTACCTAATAATTTTGATTATACTTATCGTTTGCCAAAAATCGCTTGGAAAACTGGCACTTCTTTTGGAAAGCGTGATGCGTGGAGTATTGGCTATAATAAAAAATATACAATTGGAGTTTGGGTAGGTAATTTTTCGGGTGAAGGAGTTTCCGAACTAAGTGGAGCAGAAATTGCAACACCTTTGCTTTTTCAGATTTTCAATACTATTGATTATAATACTTCGGGCGAATGGTTTCGGCAGCCCAAAGAGGTAGTTTCTCGCCAAGTTTGTGCCGAATCGGGCGATTTACCAAGTGAATATTGCAGCAATAAAATTTTAGATTATTCTATCAAAGGAATTTCACATACCCATAAGTGTATTCACATCAAGAAATTTTTCGTAAACAACTCCGAGTCAATGAGTTACTGCACACAATGCTTGCCAATTGATGCTAATTATAAAGAAAAATTACATACAAATTATGCCCCAGAATTGATTAGTTTTTATGAGTTGAAACATATTCTTTATGAGAAAATTCCGCCTCATAACCCCACTTGCACGAGGGTTTTCAAGACTGTTAATAATGCTCCTATTATTACCAATCCGAATAATGGAAGTGAATATTTTATCAATAAAAACGATGTTCAACAAATGCAATTGGCTTGTCAAACTGCCAACGATGTAAAAGAAGTTTACTGGTATATAAATGACCAACTTTTGCAAAAAACATCATCAAATAAGCCATTTTTCTTTATACCAAGTATCGGGAAACTAAAAATATCTTGCACCGACGACAAAGGACGAAGTAGTAATATTTGGGTGATGGTAAAGGGGGAATAGCCTGAATTTTACAAAATTGTGGATTTTCACAAAACTTTGAAAAACAAAATTAATTACCTACTTTTCGGTTAATAAATAGAATTGATATGCTCACCTCAGAAAAATCAAAGCAAAAAAATAGAGTTAAACCAATACCCGAAAGCCTTATTTATGAAATAATGGACGGAAGACCTCTCTATTATAAAGGCTACAAAGATGTTTTGACAAATAAAAAAACAAGTGAAGAAATTATGGGAGCAAGTGGCTTACAATCGTTTATCATTCAATATTTATTAGAGGTGCTTTATCTCAAAATAGGAAGAAAAAAATACCATTTCTTAACAAACGAAATAGGCACACATCTTGATAAAGGAAATAACCTTTCGGGCGATATTTATATTTATGAAAAAAATGTACTTTCTCCTGAAAAAATCAATACTCGTTATGTTGAAGTAGCTCCAAAAATTGCTATTGAAATTGATATTCGCATAGATTTATCTGATGAAAAAGATTTTGGTTATGTTTTTACCAAAACCCATAAACTACTCGACTTTGGCGTAGAAAAAGTATTCTGGATTTTTACTAAACATCAAAAAGTAATGGTAGCTACCAAAGACCAAGATTGGCTAACCAAAAACTGGAACCAAGAAATAGAATTGCTTGACTGTGAATATTTTAATATAGGAAAATTTTTGACAGATGAGGGAGTTGTGCAGTGAAAATTTATTACAATATAGGTTTACAATCAAAAAAGGCTTCCCTTGCGAGAAGCCTTTTTTAATATATACCAACGAGAAACTTATTAAGCTTCTGCAGGAGCATCTTCTACTGCAACTTCAGAAACTTCAGCAGTTTCTGAAGCTACTTCTACTGGAGCAGCAGCAACTTCTGCAACTACCTCAACTGGAGCAGCAGCAACTTCTGCAACTACTTCAACTGGAGCAGCAACTTCTGCGTCCACAGCGGCTGCATCCACAGCGGCATCTTTTTTCTTAGAAAGTTTCTTCTTTTCGCCTTCTACCATTGCATCTTTCAAAGCTAAAAGTGCTGATAAATCTCCAAGAGTGGCTTTGTCATCATTGTTTGATGACGTAGAAGATGTTGATGCTTCTTTTCCGCCTTTTTTCTTAGCTTCTTTCTTCTCTTCTTCTTTAGGAGCTTCCCAAGTTTTAGAGTGTGAAAGCATGATTTTCTTTTCTTCTTTGTGGAATTCTAACACTTGGAATGTCAAACGCTCCCCTGCTTCGGCAACAGTGCCATCAGCTTTAGCCAAATGCTTCAACAAAGCATAACCTTCGATTCCGTAAGGAAGTTCAAGTGTTGCTTGTTTATCATTTTTAGAGATAATTGTACATTCTTGGTCAGAACCTACAGTGAAGATATGTTCAAACGTATCCCAAGGATTTTCTTCTAAGTGTTTGTGGCTCAATGCTAAACGACGATTTTCGCCATCTAATTCTAATACCATTACTTCAAGAGCATCTCCAACTTTCACGAAGTCAGATGGATGTTTGATTTTCTTCGTCCAAGACAAATCTGAAACGTGAACTAAACCATCAATACCTTCTTCTAATTCTAAGAAAATACCGAAGTTAGTCATATTACGCACAGTACCAGTGTGTTTTGTATTCACACCATACTTATTGATAAGGTCTTGTTTAGTCCAAGGATCTTCAGTCAATTGCTTGATACCCAATGACATTTTACGATCATCACGGTCAAGAGTTAATACAACTGCATCAATTTCATCACCGATTTTCAAGAAATCTGATGGGTTACGCAAGTGTTGCGACCATGACATTTCTGAAACGTGAATTAAACCTTCAACACCTGGTTTCAATTCTAAGAAAGCACCGTAATCAGCGATGTTTACAATTTTACCTTTTACTTTCGAACCGATTGATAATTCGGCAGCCAAAGAATCCCAAGGATGGTTTTCTAATTGCTTCATACCTAACGAAATACGTTTTTTCTCATCATCAAAGTCTAAAACTACAACTTTGATACGTTGATCAAGTTTCAACAATTCGTTTGGATGGTTGATACGGCCCCACGAAATATCAGTGATGTGCAAAAGTCCATCTACGCCACCAAGGTCAATAAATACTCCGAAGTTTGTAATGTTTTTAACAACACCTTCCAATACTTGTCCTTTTTCAAGGTTAGTAAGGATAACCTGACGTTGTGTTTCGAGGTCTTTCTCAATAAGAATTTTGTGCGAAACTACTACGTTATCGTTGGTATGGTTGATTTTCACAACCTTAACTTCCATTTTCTTACCAACAAAAATATCAAAGTCACGAATTGGTTTCACGTCAATTTGTGAACCTGGCAAGAATGCCTCAATTCCATAAATATCTACAATCAAACCACCTTTTGTACGGCGTTTTACTAAAGCGTCAATAATGGCGTCTTCAGTAAATGATTTTTCGATGTTGCTCCAAGCGGTCAATACTCTTGCTTTTTTGCGAGAGATAACCAATTGTCCCATAGCATCTTCTTGTTTTTCGATGAAAACTTCCACTTGGTCTCCTACAGCGAGATTTGGAAGATCACGGAACTCAGAAATCGAAACTAAACCGTCCGATTTAAAACCAATGTTTAGTAATACTTCACGGTCAGTGATTCCAACAACCGTTGCCATTACTACGTCTTTTTCAGCAACTTTGGCGAGGGTTTCGCTGTAAAGTGCTTCTAATGTTGCTTTTTCGTCGGCTGAATAGCCTCCGCCAATACCTTTTTTTGTGACCTTTTCCCAGTCAAAATCTGCAAGTGATGCTGCCATAATAGATTGATAAACAGTCCTTTGTACATCAACTTATCGGACAATGTAAGTTGAAATTGGGTGAAATTATTAAATTCCTTTGCAAAAAGGAGTGCAAAGGTACGTTTTTTTTGTTAGAAAACAAGGGTTTTGAGGGGAAAGAAAAGGAGCATTTTGTTTTACTATGTTATTACGCAAACCTCCTAACTCCCAAATAAAGTAGCAAGCCAATTGGTCCAAGCATAAAACAGAACATTAAACAGATTCCAATGGCAACTCGGTTATTACCTCTTGCGAGCGAATCTTTGAAAATCCAACTTCCTGTCACTAAATCAAAGCACAAATAGTGAATCCAGCCTGCTAAAACCCCTTGTTCGATAGTAAATAGTTTCATTACACCAGCAAGTGTACTAAATGCCAAAAAATCTAAGTCGCCCAAACCTGTAAAAATATAATAGGCATAAACAATTGCCAATAATAAAGGTATGAGATAAGAATTGGCTAACTTTTGTGTCCACCGCCAATTGGGTGCAAAAATCATCAATAGCCACTGTGGCAGCACCAGGGTATTTACAATAGAAAAAACAGTTTCTAAATTCATAGGTTTTAGGGTTTAGGGTTTTGATATTTGAAGCAAGTTACAAAGAAAATAGATGAGTGACGCAGGATTCAAGATGTGAGATCTAAAAACTTTTATCTTACTTTTGCAATGTCAATACTTTCAAATCCCTTATCACCTATCTCAACATGAAAAATTTTCTTTTTACCTCAATTGCTATTTTTATTAGCTATTTTTGTTTTGCTCAACACAAAGAAATCGTCAAAACCGACAAAGCTCCAGTTCCCATAGCTCCTTATAGTCAAGGTGTCAAATCTAACGGTTTGCTTTTTGTTGCAGGTCAAATTGGTTTAGACCCAGCTAATCGAAAATTGGTCGATGGTGGTTTCGAAGCAGAAACGATCCAAATCATGGCAAACATTAAAGCAGTGGTAGAAGCTGCTGGCTCAACCATGGAAGACATTGTAAATACGACCATTTATATCAAAGACATAAACAATTTTGCCAAGGTAAATGAAATTTATGGCAAATATTTTAAAAGCGATTTTCCAGCCCGCACTACTGTTGGCGTAGCAAATCTGCCAGGTGGGGCAAATATCGAAATTGCCGTTGTGGCAGCTTTGACTTTCAAGCCTCGTCGAAAATAATTGCCGATTTATCTCAAAATTTCACAAAAACACCTTGTTTCAAAGTAACTTCCTACATTTTTTATATCTTTGTTGTTTACTAACTCTTCATCATTTCAATGAAAAAACTACGATTTTTAAAAACTCTGTGTGGTATATTTTTAATGCTTTTTACCACATTAATAACCATTGCTCAACAGCCAGCTACAACTCCGTATAATGCCAACACTCGTTTTGAGCAAATGGGAACAGAATTGCCTACGCCAAATACCTATCGCACGGCTTCGGGTGCTCCAGGAAAAGATTATTGGCAACAAAAAGCTGATTATGACATTAAAGTAGAATTGGATGATGTAAACCAGAAAATTATTGGCACAGAGATAATTACTTATACCAATAAATCGCCCGACGAATTGCGTTATTTGTGGCTTCAACTCGACCAAAATTTGTTTGAGAAAAACTCTATCAACGCCCTTACGCAAACGGGGGGAATGAGCGACCAAATGAGTTTTGGAGCAATTCAAGGCATTGGAGGCACTCGTTCGGTCAATACATCAATTGATGGTGCTAAAAGTTATGGCTATAAAATATTAGTTGTGAAAGATGCAAAAACAGGCATGGATTTGAAATACACCATCAACAATACCATGATGCGAGTTGAAATCCCAACAGCTTTGAAACCTGGCCTTTCTTACGCATTCCGGATTGATTGGAATTATTTGATTACAGATTATTATGGTCGTTCGGGCATGGAGTTTTTTGCCAAAGATGGTAACTATAACTATTTTATTGCACACTGGTTTCCTCGCATGGCAGTTTATGATGATGTAAACGGCTGGCAACACAAGCAGTTTTTGGGTCAAGGCGAGTTTACTTTGCCTTTTGGTGATTATAAAGTAGAAATTACCGCTCCAAATGACCACGTTGTAGGTGCAACGGGCGAATGTCAAAACTATGACAAAGTGCTTACCGCAGCACAAGCGAAGCGTTTGCAACAAGCAGCAACTTCAAAAACGCCAATTGTAATTGTTACGCAAGATGAAGCAATTGCTGCCGAGAAAGCGAAGCCAAACGGCAAGAAAACTTGGGTTTTCAAAGCAACAAATGTACGTGATTTTGCGTTTACTTCTTCTCGCAAATTTATTTGGGATGCCATGCAGACCGATATTTATAATAATGGACGTAAGATTTGGTCAATGTCATATTATTCTAAAGAAGGAAATCCTCTTTGGGGGCAATATTCTACCCGTACAGTTGAGCATACTTTGAGAAGCTACGGAAATCGTACCATACAATATCCTTATCCAGTAGCGATTTCTTGCCATGCAACAGCGGGTGGTGGTATGGAATACCCAATGATTTCGTTTAATGGTGGTCGCCCAGAAGCTGACGGAACTTATTCCGAGCAGACAAAGGCAGGCATGATTGGCGTAATTATCCATGAAGTTGGGCATAATTTCTTCCCCATGATTGTTAATACTGACGAACGCCAATGGTCGTGGATGGATGAAGGGTTGAATACTTTTTGTCAATATTTGGCAGAACAAGAGTGGGACAGAGATTTTCCTTCTCGCAGAGGCGAGGCTCAAAACATTGTGCCTTACATGAAAACCGACAAATCGCAACAAGTGCCAATCATGTCGAGTTCAGATAATATTATGGCATTTGGGCCAAACGCTTATGCAAAACCTGCCACAGGTTTAAATATTTTGCGTGAAACGGTGATGGGTCGTGAATTATTCGATTATGCTTTCAAAGAATATGCTCGTCGTTGGGCCTTTAAATCACCAAGTCCTTCCGACTTTTTCCGCACAATGGAAGACGCTTCAGGCGTGGATTTGGATTGGTTCTGGAAAGGTTGGTTCTATGGTGTTGAGCCTGCCGATCAAGATTTAGCCGAAGTACAATGGTATGCCGCCGATAGCCAAGACGCAACAGCAAAAAAAACATCCGAAAAAGCAGATTTCGATGCAAAACATGAAACTTTAAGCAATATTCGTAATAAAACTGATATCAAGCAGACAGTTGTTGAGGCAGATTCTACGATGAGAGATTTTTATAATTCTTATAATAGATTTGCCGTTACAGATGCCGATAAGCAAAAATCGGAGCAATATAAGGCAAGTTTGAGCGAAGATGAGCGTAAGCTATTAGAGTCAGGAATGAATTATTATGTACTAACTGTAAAAAACAAAGGTGGCTTACCAATGCCTGTAATCTTCAAAATGGATTTTGAAGATGGCACAAGCGAAATCGTTAGAATTCCAGCAGAAATTTGGCGTTTGAATGACAAAGAAGTAAAAAAGACCATTCCGACAAAGAAAAAAGTTGCCAAATTTACGCTCGACCCATTCTACGAAATTGCTGATATTGACACCGAAAACAATTCGTTTCCTCGTGAACCTCAGCAACCAACAAAGTTTCAGGCATTTAAGCAACAACAACGCAGATTCCCGCAAGGGTCAAATCCTATGCAAGAAGCACAGAAAAACAAACCTGCTGGCACACAGACAAGTGGGGGGAAAAATTGATGGTTTTTGTTGAATGTAAAGAACTATTTATAAACTTTAGAGAATTATAACGAAAAAGAAATTTTATCAAACTGACAATTTCAAATATGCCGCATGCATTGTTATTGGTATAATACTTTACAGAATACTTAGTAATTTTTTATAAGAGGCTGTAATAATGGCATAATTCAAAATCTTAAGAAAGATAGTTTAACAAAATTTTTTGAACAAAACACATAAAACGTTGTACTAAAAAAGGCTCTATTTGAGCCTTTTTTTATGCGAAATAGTGGAATTTTACTACTACACACAATAAAGGTATCATTAAGTAAGTTTAAATAAAATTAGATTATTTTTAGAAAATTGGTCTAATTTTTGCCAAACTGTATGACGAAAGGAACATTATCTAATTTTTGTTTGTTAAAAAAAAATAGTGAAAATATTAGATTTGTCCAAATTAGTTAATACATTGCAGTTAATATTCTAAGCAACAACGAAAAAATTTCTTTCACCATGGAAGACTATAATAAAATTATTGAATCACTTGGCGTAAAGTTTGCCAAAGCACGCCATATCAGAATCCTGCAAACAATCAAAATCAAGAATGTATATGATGTTGAAAACACCATTCTTGTTTTGTATAATGGCGAAGTGAAATTAGCAGGCAACGAAGAAAAAGTAATGCCAGGCGATTTACTCTTTATCCCCGGTGGAAAAGCCGCTACACTCACTTACGGCGAAGGTGAGCCAAAAAATGTATCGTACGAGGAATTTATGACTCGTCGAGAAAGTTATTTCGACTCAATGACCGACCCAAATACAATCGGACAAATACCAAACTCTTTTGGTTTGATAGCATTTGAGGCAAAAGTTTTTGATTCGGTAAACTTCTTCACTTCCTTAGATATTCCACCGTTTTTCATCAAAGCCCACACTAAGTTGGCTTCGTTGATTCATGATATTTTGAAAGAAGATTTCTCGGACGATGCAGGTCGTGGACGAGTAATTAGAAACAAAACCGAAGAGATTGTCATTGAGATTGTTCGTCATATCTTGAAAAACAGAATGTTTGTTGAGCAATTAGCTACCAATAGCACCTATTTTAAAGACCCCCGATTGATTGATATTTTTACTTATATCAAAAATAGTTTACCTGGCGATTTGTCAAACAAACAATTGGCAAACGTTGCCAATGTTTCGGAAGACTACGTAGGACAGTATTTCAAAATGCTGACGGGTATCAATCCACAAGATTATATCGAATATCAACGCATGGAGTCGGCAGTTACCTTGTTGCGTACTTCTAAGAAAAGTATTCGTGCCATTGGGCATGAAGTTGGCTATAAAGATACTGCTTATTTCTGCCGTCGTTTCAAGATGATGTTCGGAATTCCAGCAGGAAAAATGAGAAGACGTGAGTCATTGATGATTGGATAATAAGTTTAATCTTATATATAAAGTCAGCATAACATTGTTGTTATGCTGACTTTTTTTGTCTATTGTTTCTAAGGCAAATTATTCCTTCTTCCAAATCATTGACAATACCGCTGAAATTCTGATATAATTTATAACTTTGCATCACCGAAATAAAAACCATCCAAATGCTCACTCATTCACTCAAACTCCGTAAACCATTAGCTGTCATTGACCTCGAAACTACTGGAGTTAATGTTGCCAAAGATAAAATCGTTGAATTATGTATTGCCAAAGCAAAAGTTGATGGTACTGTTGAAGTCAAAACAAAACTCATCAATCCTGGCATTCCGATTCCGTTGGAAACGAGCTTGATTCACGGAATTTATGACGATGATGTGAAAGATGCTCCAACTTTCAAGCAAATAGGGAAGGCTTTGGCACAATTTATTGAAGGTTGCGACTTGGCTGGTTTCAATAGCAATCGTTTCGACGTACCAATGTTAGTAGAAGAGTTTTTGAGAGCTGATATAGAATTTGACACAAAAACTCGAAAATTGATTGATGCTCAACGAATTTTTCACTTGATGGAACCTCGTACACTTTCAGCAGCTTATAAATTCTTCTGTCATAAAACCCTCGAAAATGCACACAGTGCAGAAGTAGATACCTTAGCAACTTTGGAAGTGCTCTGCTCTCAAGTAGAAAAATATGAAGGTATAAAACTCAAAAATGATAAAGGAGAAGAGTATGAACCAGTAAAAAACGACATGGATGTATTGCATCAGCTAACCTCAGCCAATATTGTTGACTTTGCTCAAAGAATGATGATGAATGATAAAGGCGAAATTCTATTTAATTTTGGCAAACACAACAAAAAACCAGTCAGATTGGTCTTAAAACAAGAGCCACAATATTATGATTGGATGATAAATGGCGATTTTCCGCTGGATACAAAAAGGAAATTAACCGAGATAAAATTGAAAATGATGCTCGATAAATAATTTTATGCCTCAACATCTAACAATTTTCTTTAAAAAGCACTTTATAAAAGTGAATATTTCCTATTTTTGCAGAAATATTAAAAAAAATCTTCTATTTTAAGTAATAAACGACTTGATAACTGTTAATTGAAATGCAAAGTCAAATACCCGACATTATTCAGAAAGTTCCATTGATAAACTATGTTTTGTTATCAAGTATTTTGTTTATCATTGGCATAGTAGGTGTGCTGATTCGTCGTAACGCCATCATTATATTCATGTCTGTTGAGTTAATGCTTAATGCCGTAAATTTATTATTGGTTACATTCTCTGCCTATCGCTCCGATCCTGCTGGACAAGTTTTTGTCTTTTTCATCATGGCAGTTGCCGCCGCCGAAGTAGCAGTTGGATTGGCAATTATCGTAATGATTTACCGAAATATCCTCTCTATTGATGTAGGTCTTTTAGATAAATTGAAATGGTAGATTTTATCACAGCAAATCTCTTTGCAGCTCCAAATTTATGCGAAGATAAAAAAGGCTTCAAAAAGTAAATACTCGGTCATTACTCTTGCTAATATCAAGCAAAAGATTGAAAAGACATTATTAAAAAGCAAAATTAAGTACATTAAAATATGTCAATAATTTCACTAATACCTTTATTTCCACTCATCGGATTTTTAATCAATGGGCTTGGTTTTCGTAAAATACCAAAAAATATCGCAGGTGCAATAGGCGTTGGAGCTTCTTTACTTTCGTTTGTATTTGCCTTTTTGGCATACCAACAATTTTCGGAAACAAGCCAACCTATTATCGTTCACATTTTTGATTGGATAACTGTCGGAAAACTGAATATTAACCTCTCTTTTCAAATTGACCAACTGTCAATTTTGATGCTTTTCGTAGTAACGGGCGTAGGAACTCTCATTCATGTGTACTCAATGGGTTACATGCACGACGACGACGGTTACGGCAAATTCTTCGCATTTCTCAATCTTTTCTTATTTTCGATGTTGCTGCTCGTAATGGGTTCAAACTATGTCGTGATGTTTATTGGTTGGGAAGGTGTCGGACTTTGTTCATACTTATTGATAGGTTTTTGGAACAAAAACTTCGAATATGGTAATGCCGCTCGCAAAGCATTTATCATGAACCGTGTGGGTGATTTAGGCTTTTTGATTGGTATATTCTTAATTATCAATCATTTTGGAACAGTCGAGTACCTCGAAGTATTTGAAAAAGCTAAAGGTTTTTCGGTAGGTGATGCTACAATTGTTGCCATTACAGCACTTTTGTTTATTGGTGCAATGGGAAAATCAGCTCAAATTCCACTTTATACTTGGTTGCCCGATGCAATGGCTGGGCCAACACCCGTTTCGGCTTTGATTCACGCCGCTACGATGGTAACGTCTGGACTTTACATGATTGTTCGTTCAAATATTCTTTATACGCTTGCTCCTCAAACCCTCGAATTTGTTGGTTGGATTGGACTCGCAACTGCCCTATTTGCTGCTACAATCGGTATTTTTCAAAATGACATTAAGAAAATTTTAGCATACTCAACCGTTAGTCAATTGGGTTATATGTTTATGGCAATGGGCGTAATGGCTTATACATCAGGGTTTTTCCATGTTGTTACACACGCATTTTTCAAAGCATTATTATTCTTAGGAGCAGGTAGTGTGATTCACGCAATGGGTGGCGAGCAAGATATTCGTCGAATGGGAGGACTTTGGGGTAAAATAAAAATCACAGCGATTACTTTCTTGATAGGCACAATTGCCATTTCTGGAATTCCACCATTTGCAGGTTTTTTCTCGAAAGATGAAATCTTGGCTCATGTTTACGAACATAACAAATTGATGTGGGCTTTGGCTGTACTTACTTCAATGATGACAGCTTTTTATATGTTTCGTTTGTTTTTCTTAACTTTTACAGGAAAATTCAGGGGAACATCCGAGCAAGAACATCATTTACACGAATCACCTTCGAGCATGACCATTCCTTTAATGGTTTTGGCAGCACTTTCAGTCGTTGGAGGTTTTATTGGAATGCCCGAAATTTTTCATTTTCCTCACGCGTTAGCAGATTTCTTGAATCCAATTTATGTAGGTTCAAAAGCCGTGAATCCTGAATTTGGTGCAGCAGCAATCGACCATTCAACCGAATGGATGTTGATGGGAATTTCTGTAGCAGCAGCAGCTATTTCAATATTTTATGCCTATACAAGATTTAGCAATAGCAAAAACGTACCAGTAGAAGATTCAGAAATTACTGGTTTGCAAAAAACAATTTACAATAAATATTACGTGGATGAGGCTTACTGGGCAACTTTTGTCAGTCCAATTAAGCGTTTATCAAACATATTTACTAATGTTTTTGAACCAAAAGGATTTGACAGCGTAGTAAATGGCATTGGTGGATTTGTCAATAATTTTAGTAATAAAGCAAAAAAATTACAAGCAGGCGGAACAGGTTTCTATTTATTTGCAATGGTAATCGGTATCGCTGTTATATTAGGCATCAATCTTGGTTATCAAGTTTTAGAGACAATCAAAGCGTTTGTTGGCATTAAATAAAATAGATTTTGTATCATAAGTTACAATCAATTCGATTAGGTAACTACATAAAAATAATTCCGAATGTTAGCACTAACACTCATACTTGTACCCCTTATTGGTAGTATTTTACTATTATTGTTGAAAGGAAGTAACGTCAGTACATCTAAAAATGTAGCTATTGTTTCATCATTGGTAACATTTGCAGTTGCGGTTTATGCTTTTGCCACCTTCAATCCCCTTGTTCCAATTGAAGCAAAATATACTTGGATGAAAGATTTAAACATCAATTTTCATATCGGTATTGATGGAATTAGCTTACTAATGATTACTTTGACTGCATTTTTAGTGCCGCTAATCATTCTTTCGACTTATAAATATTCTTACAAAAATCATGCAACATTCTATGCCCTTATTCTTCTAACAGAAACGGCATTGATGGGCGTATTTATGGCAAAAGATTTATTCTTATTTTACTTCTTTTTTGAAGCTGCTTTGATTCCTGTTTACTTTTTAGCGGCAATTTGGGGAGGAAAAGATGCTCCACGCATTACTTTCAAGATGTTTATCTATACAATGTTTGGAAGTTTGTTTATGTTGGTAGCCATCGTTTATTTGTATATTCAAGGAGCAACAGCAAATATTCAAGAACTTTATACAACTGCAAAACTCATTTCACCAGTAAATCAAAACTTATTATTTTGGGCATTTTTCGTAGCATTTGCTATAAAAATGCCAGTTTTGCCATTTCATTCTTGGCAACCCGATACTTACACCGAATCGCCAACACCAGCTACAATGTTGCTCTCTGGTTTGCTTTCAAAAATGGGGGTTTATGGACTAATTCGTATTTTACTTCCCCTTGCTCCGGCGGGTGTAGCCAATTGGGGTTTATTCGGAATGATACTTTCAGTTATTGGTTTGATTTATGGGTCGGTCATTGCAATTCAACAAAACAATATCAAACGCTTAATTGCTTATTCGTCATTTGCTCACATGGGTTTGATGGCAGCCGGGGTTCTTTCAGGAACTTTGAATGGTATTCAAGGAGCAATGCTACAAATGGTTGCTCATGGAATCAATGCTGTTGGCTTGTTCTTCATTATCAAAATTATTTATGACCGCACCAATACAAGAGATTTAAGTGCTTTAGGCGGCATTACTCAAAAAACACCTGCCCTCAGCATTTACTTTATGATTATCATGCTTGGAAGTGTTGCTTTGCCTTTAACCAATGGTTTTGTTGGAGAGTTTTTATTGCTGAAAAGTATATACGATAAAAATGTTTGGCTCGGAGCAATTGCTGGTTTGACTATTATTTTAGGAGCAGTTTATATGCTCCGCTTGATGCAACGCTCAATGTTTGGAGAAAGCAACAAAGTTACGGCAAAGTTTAAAGATGTAAACGGAACAGAAGTAGCCGTACTTTTGCCTTTAGCAATATTGGTTATTTTGATGGG
>NZ_JAYWCU010000062.1:0-3769 GCF_043780375.1 Emticicia sp.
ATTCTGTGCCAGTTGTTGATATTATGACAAAAGATAACCTGATTGTAGGCAAAGAAGGCTCAGGACTTGCGGAAGCAGAGGATATTTTGAAAAATTACAAAATTGAAAAATTACCTATTGTAGATAAAGATTATAAAATCATCGGTTTGATTACCTACCGAGATATTATTAAGAAAAAAGACAGACCAAATGCCGCTAAAGATAGTTTAGGTCGCCTAATTGTTGGTGCTGCTGTTGGCGTTACACCAGATATTGAAGCCCGAGTTGCTGCCCTTATCAAGGCAGGAGTTGATGTTGTAAGCATTGATACAGCACACGGACACTCGAAAGGTGTAATAGATACCTTGAAGCAAATAAAAGCTGCTTTTCCTAAAATTGATGTAATTGTAGGAAATATTGCCACCGAAGAAGCCGCCATCGCCCTTGCTATTGCAGGTGCTGATGCTATAAAAGTAGGTGTTGGGCCAGGAAGTATTTGTACAACTCGTATTATAGCAGGAATCGGGATGCCTCAACTCTCTGCCGTAGCCGATGCCGCCAAAGGTGCCGCCAAATATGGTGTGCCAATTATTGCTGATGGTGGCATTCGTTTTTCGGGCGATATTGCCAAAGCCATTGCCGCAGGTGCGAGTACCGTCATGCTTGGTTCGCTATTGGCAGGAACAGAGGAAGCTCCTGGCGAAATGGTGATTTATGAAGGGCGAAAATTTAAAACATATCGAGGCATGGGTTCGGTAGAAGCAATGGAAGATGGCTCGAAAGACCGCTATTTTCAAGATGCCGAAGACGATATTAAAAAACTTGTTCCTGAAGGAATTGTGGGTCGTGTGCCGTTCAAAGGACGTGCCGCAGAAGTATTATATCAGATGGTTGGTGGACTAAAAGCAGGCATGGGCTATTGCGGAGCTGCCGATATTGCGGCACTTCAACAAGCAAAATTTGTAAAAATAACAGCATCGGGTATTAAAGAAAGCCATCCGCATGATATTCAGATTATGCGTGAAGCACCTAATTATTCGAGATAAAAAACGCTATAATTAAACCTGTAAGGTCATTTCAGACCATACAGGTTTTTACGCCAATGAAACGTATTCTCATCACAGGAGCAAATGGCTTAGTTGGTAGCCGAACGGCTCGAAGGTTTGCCGAGGCAAATTTCGAGGTGCTTGCTTTGTGCCGTTCGGGAAGCGATTTGTCTTTATTAGAGGAAATTTCATCAAAAATAACAATAATCAAAGGAGATATTCTTGACATTGTTTCCTTGGGGAAAATTATTGAAAACGATATTGATTTTGTCGTTCACACCGCCGCTGTTGTTTCTTATTCTCCTAAAGACAGAGATAATATGTATAAAGTAAATGTGGAAGGCACAGCCAATGTGGTAAACATTTGCTTAGACAAACAGATAAAAAAACTTTGTTACGTAAGTTCTATTGCAGCATTGGGAAAACCCAACGCTTCTACCGAACATACTTTAGGTGGAATTATAGACGAAAATCAAAAATGGGAAGATTCGCCACTGAATTCTCATTATGCCAAGTCCAAATATCAAGGTGAATTGGAAGTTTGGAGAGGGCAAGCCGAAGGACTAAATACTGTAATTGTGAATCCGTCGGTAATTTTGGGTGAGGGCGATTGGAATAAAAGTAGTACGCAATTGTTTAAATATGTTTATGACGAACATAAATTTTATACCGAAGGAAATCTCAATTATGTAGATGTAAAAGATGTTGTTGAAGCAATTTTTCAACTGACAGTTTCAGAAATACAAAATGAGCGATTTATTTTGAGTGCTGACGCTGTAACATACCGATATTTTTTTTTGAAAGTTGCAAAAACCTTTAACAAAAATCCACCCACAAAATCAATTTCCCCAGTTTTAATCGAATTTTTATGGCGATTGGAAGCAATTAGGTCTTTTTTTACAAATAAATCGCCTTTAATCACAAAAGAAACGGCCAAAAATTCTCGCACGAAATTTGCTTATAAAAACGAAAAGATTCGTCAAGCACTCGGATTTGAGTTTACAAACTTTGAAGAAACTATTCTTAGGGTTTGTACTTTTCTGACTAAGTAAAAATACTCCAAATTTTTATTTTGATAAAACTATTGACATTTAATAAAAAGTAATTATCTTGAATCGTATTTTGTGTTAGTATTAGCTCTTAGCGGTTGGCAATTAGTTATAAAAAGTGCCTTTTTTTGCTTTTTGTACTAAAAAATCAGTGCCTAATACTATAAAAATAAATACACCGTGCAGTCCTGTGGTTGGACTGACTAACCTTTGAGTAGAATCTACATGCAACACGAATTCAGTGACAGGTTCGAAAACTTCGACGATGCTGATGTAAAAGCTTCGGCCGAACGTTTTGAGGAAATGCTCAAAAGTAAAGAGACGATATTCTTCGATGAAGAAACGTATGAGCAATTGTCGGAATACTATCTGCTCAAAAGCAAGTGGGATATGGCAATGAAAGCGTGTCGAATTGGCTTGCAACAATATCCTTATTCGCTCGAACTTCTCTTGGATAAAGTGCAATTACATGCCAATTACGAACAGTTTGACGAAGCAATGGAAGTGCTCGATAAAGCGGCAACGTTTAACCCTTCGGATAATGAGATAACCTATATGAGAGGCGTTATTAGCAATCTCATGGGTAACTATGAAGAAGCAGTCGAACACCTAAGAGAATCATTATTGTTATCAGACGAGAAAGAAACGGTCTATTTTCAGCTGGCTCAAACATACCAAAATTGGCAAAAATTTGACGAAGCTGCTCATTTCTACAAAAAAGCAATTCGTTATAAATTTCATGAAGAAATAGCTTTTTATGAATTAGTTTTTTGCTTAGAACAAGCTAATAAATTAGACGAAAACCTATCTTATTTTAAGGAATTAGTCGATAATGACCCCTATTCGCACTTTGCTTGGTTTGCTCTGGGTATGATGCACAGTCGCTTAGGCAAGCATGAAGATGCCGCTTTTGCTTATGATTATGCAGTTACTGTAAAAGAAGATTTTGCATCGGGCTGGTTCAATCTTGCACATGCGTACATGAATCTTAATAATTTTATTGATGCTAAAGAGTGTTATGCTAATGTACTAAAGCACGAAGCCCCAACGGCAGAAGTTTATACACATTTGGGGGCATCTTGCGAAAAATTAGAACAATACGACGAAGCATACAAGCATTACCGAGAAGCAACTGTTATAGACGAAACTTGGGACGAAGCATGGTTTGGCATGGGTTCGGCAATGTATGAGCAAGAGCGTTGGTTTGAAGGTATTCATTTTACCCAAAAAGCAATAAAACTAAATGAATCTAATGCTGATTATTGGCTTTTATTGGGAGATACAGAATCTAAGTTAGGCAATTTTTTATCAAGCAATGAAGCATATAGCCAAGCTATTGCTATTGACCCTAAAAACCCCGATATTTGGTTGAATTGGTCTTTATTGTATTTTGAGCAGAGCGAATATGATAAAGCTTTCGAGATTGTTTATGATGGAATAACCGAAATGCCCGACGACCCAGATTTGTTTTATCGTGCAGCTGCCTATCTAATTTTTGACGGAAGCTATAATGAAGCCTATCAATATTTAGAAACTGGTTTGATGCTTAACTTCGATTCGCACGTACAAATTTTTGATTTTTTCCCGAATTTAGATACACAAAAAGCTCTTCACAGAATCATTGAACAATATAAATAGATTGTTTAAACCATATTAAGGCAAAGGGCGAGAATTTTTCTCGCCCTTTGCCTTTTC
>NZ_JAYWCU010000063.1:0-54160 GCF_043780375.1 Emticicia sp.
TGGGGCTATAAAACGCTTCGTCTCTTCCGCCAATAATTATTCTGTTATCATGGGTTGTACGCATATATAAATAAGGGTTTGCAGTATTCCACAATAGCGTTTTATCTGTCCATACAGGTATAGGCGATTGAATATGCTCGGATGCAAGAGCATAAGTAGAATTTAATTGTACAATTTTTTTGTCTATAAACTCCGTTATTTCATATCCTGAGGCATTCACTATTTTTCTTGCTGTAATATGGTGCCCTTTTTCGGTTGTTAATTTTACACCGTTGGCTTTATATGCTATTTCCGTAATCACAGTTCTATCAAAAACACGTAGCCCATTTTTTACGCTTTCTTGAAGCAAAGCATGGGTAAACATATATGGGTCGGTAGTGCCCCCTTGCGAAGAGAGAATACCCATGGGAGCAGAAAACCCAAATTGCTGTTTTATTTCGTTTTCATCTAAATATTGAACTTCAAATCCTGCTCTTTTACGATATGAAAATTCAGTTTTCATAAAAAGCTTATCTTTTTTATAAGCAGCGAAAAAAAGGCTTTTTTGTTGTTCAAATAGCGTAAATCTAATTTTTTTTGAGATGCTTTCAATTGTATTAATTGCTTCGGAACACATTTGGTAAGCACGAGCGGCCGATTGAAAACCAATTTGATTTGAAAGTTTTGATAAAGGGGTATCTAACTCATATTGCAATAGGGCAGTACTTGCAGAAGTACTACCTAAACCAATGGTTCGTGCATCAACAACAATACAATTTAAGCCTGCTTTGGTTAAATAATAAGCGGTCAAAGCTCCAGAAATGCCACCACCAATAATTATAACATCTGTTTTTATTGATTCGTCCAATTTTGGATAATTGACTGGTAAACCAGCATTTATTAGCCAATATGGATAACCTGTTGTAAGATTCATGTATTAAATTTTAACTAATCTTATGAAATATGACACTATAGTTATTGAGTTTTTATGGGAATTTCTGCTTTAGCAATCTCAGTAGGTGGCACTTCGCCTGTATATTGTTTGGCATAGGCCGCTGTAAATTCAGCTCCAAAAAACAGAATCATTGATGAATAGGAAACCCACAAAAGTATTAATATGATAGATCCTGCTGTGCCATAAATAGAAGCGGGCTGAGCTGTTCCGAAATAGAAGGCAAGAACTGTTTTTCCTATCGTAAACAACAAACCTGTAAGAATAGCCCCAAACCAAACATGTTTCCATTGTATTTTTGCATCGGGCAAAATTTTATACATCAGGGCAAAGAGCATAGAAATAACTGCCAATGAAAAAATAAAATTGAGAACATTAAAGACAATTATCATAAACTCTGATGTGCCTCCTTTAATAAAATCGCTAATGGCTGCGAGAGCAGTTGAAATGACTAATGAAATCATCAATAAAAATGCAATGGCCAAAATTAACCCAAATGAAAAAAGTCTTGCTTTCAAAATAGGTAAAATTCCTTTTTTAGGAACAACTTTAACTTTCCAAATTGCATTTAATGTTATTTGTAATTCGACAAATACCCCCGTAGCTCCAAGAAGTATAGTGCCTACGCCAATAATTGAACCCCAAAGTGTAGATTTTGTTTGAGTTGCCTTTGCCAGTATTTGTTTTATTTGGAGAGAAGTATCTTCACCCAATGTGCTTGCTACTTGTGATAATATACTTTCGTTTACAGCATCTTTTCCAAAGAAATAACCCGCAATTGCAATAACAAGAACCAATAACCCGGGTATGCTGAAAATGGCATAATATGCAATTACAGCACTTTGTCGGAATGGATCTTTAGCGTTCCATTCTTTAAAAGTTTTTTTAAATAACTTACCCAAATCTTTAGTTTTGAATGGCATTACTTAAAGTATTAAATAAAAATGCAGACGAAATAATCTTATCTCTTCTGCATTTTTATATGGTAAAAAAAATTAATCTTGCTCCGACATCGCTATCATACTTTTTACGGTATCATACTCCGCTTTTAGCCACATTAATTGTTGTCTTAGTAAAACCTTTTGCTCGGAAGTTAAGTGGTCTGAATGCTCATTTAGTGCATTTTCATAAGTTTCTTGGGCTACTTCTTCACCATATTTGCACGAATTCAGAATTGCCTCTCGGTCATTACCAGTAAGTGCCGCTTTCACATCCATCCACACTCTAAAAAATTTCCCACTTACTTTTGTACCTTCCGCAGGAGTTCCACCCAGCTTTTGAACTTCATCAATAAGTTGAGAATTACATTTTTGACTTGTGTATGCAAATTGAGCAAACAAACTTTTAAATTCGGCTTCCTCTGTTTCTTTTAAAGCAGTTTCATATCCTTCAATTCTGTCGTTGTTGATTTCGATGACCGTATTTAATACGTCAATTGTTTTCTCGTTTTTCATTTTTATGTAGATTTAATATTAATAATTACTTTTTTGTTTTTGGCATTTCCATGGGCATCATTTCTTGCTGCCATTTATGTATAGTTTCCATGCTTATAGTTATATTACAAAGTTGAGTAATATGAATTTTATAAGTGTTACAAAACTTTTGAAATAAGTTATATCATTCACACATTTAAGAAAACCATATTAGGGCTACTCCCACAAAGTCGTGCTGCAAAAGGTGTTTTGGTTGTTTTCAAAAATCAATGTTCTTAAAATATAAATGATAGGGAAATACATGAATTCGAAGCGTTTTCATTTTACGAAAATCTGTACAATCAGCAATGTTTTACTTGTTGCTTGTAGTTTTTAAGCAATAAAAACTTAAGGTATAAATCAGTGCAGGTAGAACCATAAATTGTAATATAGGAGATAAACCAACATTAAAGAAGGGAATAATGGGCATTGAATCGGAATATGCCCAGTTTCCTAAAGATAAATGCCTAATTTCTGATAAAATAGCTCCTATTCCTCCAGTTAAAACTAAGATTGAAATCTGTTCCCATTTTAAAAGTTCTATCCAATATATATTTTTAAATATTACAGTAAAGCCAAAATAAAGTAATAAGACCATAATTGTATCTGCTATAGCACCTATGGCACAATATAAAATATGATTTATACTAAACGAAGAACTATCATAAAGTGGCATTTGAAGTATTTCCCAAGTGAAATTCAACAAAAAGGCAAGCATAGTTATAAAAAAGACAAACTTATTAAAAAGTTTTTTGTCAGTAGCTTTTCTTTTGGAATAGGTAAATAGTAGACTAACTAAAATTAGAGCAATAACTGGAAATAGAAAAACCACAGGTTTTAAAGTGTCCATTTAAGTAAGTATTTACGTAAAAACTGCCTGTAAAGCTCTGACTATCAATATAATATATTTTTAAAGAAATGTATCTTTCGATTTTTGTTTTGAAGTGCCATTCAATAATTTTTCATAGTTTTTATTGAAATAGTAAGTGGTACAACGCAATTTTAAAACTGTGTTGTACCACTTCGATATTTTATTACTTTATGCTATCTTTTGGTGCTATTGTCTGATAGGTTGAGTCGCGTTTGGGTTGAGATTTACCTGTATTTTTCTTTTTTATGGCTTCTAATCGTTTTAACTCTGCTTGTTTAGCTGCTTTTTCTTTCTTTGTAAAATATCCTTTAAGTAAAAAACTGTTTTTGGCAGCCTCTATTGTTTCAGTCAAGCCTTTTGTGCCTGATTGAATATTAGTCATTGTAGAATCAAGTGCTTTGCCAAATTTTTCATCGCTCATCATTTTCGACAAAGCTCCTTTTCCATTATTCATTTTAACGGTAAATTTGGCAAATTCGTCAGAACTGGTTTGTAGGTTAGTAAGCGTATTTTTGAGGCTATTTGAAAATGCTTCGTCAGAAATCATTTTCGATAAAGCTCCGTTTCCATTGTTGACTTTTTTACTAAATTGTGCCAATTCTTCCGAAATCAAACCAACATTATCTAAACTTTTTTTCATACTAATCATTATATCTTCCATTTCGATGGCACTTTTTGAAATAAGTAAGTCATTGTCTTTCACGGGTTTGTTGGTAATTGTGCCTGGCGAGATTACCAAAACCTTATCGCCCATCAATCCGTCTGAACTTATGGTTACTTTGGCATCGGTTTTGATAAATGGTTGTACATCTTTCTCTATCATTAAATGAACCATTACGGAAGTATCGGTAATAAGCTCAATGGCATCAACAGTACCAACATTAATTCCCGAAAAGCGTACATTGTTTCCCACCTTCAAGCCACTCACGTTTTTGAATTTTGATTTTAAATGTATCGTCGAACCAAATAGGTTTTTCTGTTTGCCAACAAAATAAATTGTTACCACAAATAGCACTATTCCTATGATTGCAAACATTCCTAATTTCCATGTGAACCCAGATTCCTTATTCATATTCTTAGTTTTTTACTTTTGTAAGTCGATTAGCATAACAATCATTGTTAAAAAAATGACTAAAAATCAATCGCTATATAAAAAATGAACGCACCCATTCGTCATTACTTTTTTCTAATGCTTCGTAAGTACCTTCGGCATTTATTATTCCATCTTTCAAAATCACAAGTCTATCGCCTGTGTATTTGGCACAAGCCATGTCGTGAGTAATAATGATAGATGTTGTTTTATATTTTTTCTGAATAGACAATATTAATTCGCTAATCTCTCGGGAAGTAATGGTATCTAAGCCAGTAGTAGGTTCATCATAAAGCAGGATTTCAGGTTTTAAAATGAGTGTGCGAGCAAGACCAACTCTTTTACGCATACCTCCTGATAATTCGGAGGGCATTTTATCAATGGCTTCTGCCAAACCAACGCTTGTTAATGTTTCGATAATTGCGTCTTCTACTTCTTTGGCAGATATTTCTTTAGAGTGTCGCATCAATGGAAACGCCAAATTTTCCCTTACCGTCATGGAGTCATATAATGCTCCATTCTGAAAAAGAAATCCGATTCTTAATCTGATTTCATTGAGCTGAATTTCATCTAACTTCGTAATATCTGTGTCAAATACCTTTATTTCACCTTTATCGGTCTTTAATAAACCCACCAAACATTTAATAGTTATTGATTTGCCTGAGCCTGATTTTCCTAATACTACCAAATTCTCTCCTTTTTTTACAGAAAAACTAACTCCTTTTAGTACGTGATTGTCTTTACCAAATGATTTATATAGCCCTTTTATGTCTATAACTGGCGTGGTGCTATCAGGAGTAATATTTTTTTTTGGTGATGTCATTATATAAGTTTCGACAATTAGAGGTTGGCATTTAGCTATTAAAGATGATTTTATTATACTCTAAACTAGCTTTTGGCTTACAACCAAGACAAATTTTTTTAAGGTTAAAAATTCTTACTCAAACATCTCTATCTTCAATGGAAGTTGATGTTCTCTACAAAAATTATCATAAACCCCTTTTTTCGACTATTTGGCTTTTTGTTTTAGAAAAAAAGGTCTGTCAATTGAACCGCCAACATATCTATTATAAATATGGTCAGAGAAGCAAGAACTACGGCAGAATTGGCCGCTTTACCCACACTTTCTGTGCCATTAGCTGCCGTGAATCCTTTGTAGCAGCCAATCATACCGATAGCAAACCCAAAGAAAAAAGTTTTGATAGTAGCGGGTACAATATCAATAAAATCGAGTGATTCAATTACCTGCGAAGTATAACGCACTATATTTACATCACTGTGAATATTGACACCTACATAGCCACCAAAAATACCAATACCATCGGCAAATACAACTAAAAGAGGAATCATTAATGTAGCAGCAAGGATTCTGGTAACTACTAAATATTTGAAAGGATTAATGGCTGATACTTCCATCGCATCAATTTGCTCGGTTACTTTCATTGAACCTAACTCTGCCCCAATGCCCGATGAGACTTTGCCAGCACAAATTAAGGCTGTAATTACGGGAGCTATTTCTCTTATCAAAGAAAGTGCAACCATGCCAGGCAACCAAGATTCTGCACCAAACTCGGCCAATGTAGGACGTGACTGAAGCGTGAGTACCATGCCCATAATAAAGCCTGTAATTGCTACCAATGGAAGCGATTTATAGCCAATAACATAGCATTGTTTGATAAATTCTTGCGTTTCAAAAGGAGGTCTTACAACTTCCTTAAAAAACCTAATAGTAAACAAGATAACATTACCTGCATCATTAAATATACTTTTCAGATAAATGACCATGATTGAATCGTTTTATTGATTTTCAAAAAAGGCTTTAGTCCTTGAGAACTAAAGCCTTTTATTACTTTCACTCAAATATTAGTCATTTCCTACTGGAAAACTTATACCAACATTCAAACTGAAAGCTAAGTTATGATAAACATTGTCATTTGTTTTTGTAACATCGGTGAAGCTTTTCCCAAAGCCTGCATCGACATTTAACCATGTGCGAGACTGAATACGATAATTGAAGCCCGCACCTACTAGTCCACCGATATCAGTTTTGTTGTAATAGGGTTGACCGTTTGTGCCCAGCACCTCGTCTCCACTTTTATGGTTTGCTCTTAGTAATGCACCAACATAAGGGCCTGCAAAAATTTTCGGACGAAATTGATTTCCTGCGTCACCAAAAAAGTATATTAAGGTAAGCGGAATTTGCAAATAATGTAGTCTGTTAATATCTTCATTAAAGGTATAAGCAGAGCCTAATTGCGAATACATAACTTTTGCACCGATTCCAACGTGTTCGTTTACACTATAATTAGCGAAACCACCAATTGATACTCCGAGTAAACTTTTGGTGTTTGGAGCTGCCGTTAGCGTTGATACATTTAAACCTACCATTGGTCCAATTGACAAGGTTTGAGCAGAAATGATTTTTGCATTAATGAATAATAATGCGAAAAGTATTGTGGTTTTTTTTAACATTTGCTTGGTGTTTTGTTTTAAATAATTACGATACAAAGGTGCAGACTCCTGCAATGAGAAGTGTTATATAATATTCGAAATGAGTTATATCATTCACACATTTTAGTTTTTATCTAATTTTTTTTCAAGGGTTCTGGATTTTCCTCTATTTCTTTTATCTGCTCTGCCAGTTCGGCATATTCTTTTTGAAGTTCGATTATCTCCATCTCTGATTTTTTTTCTACATTAATTACCGCATTACTTGCAGTATCATGCGATGCTACGAGTTCATTTAGCTTTAAATGCAACGCAATAGAGAAGTGATTGAATGTTTTTTGAATAATAAACAAACTTAAAAAAGTAATTCCGAGTATTATATCTCCTATTTTTTGGTGAATACTTTGGGTATAAAATTGCTCATTATTAATCCAAAATATTACTGTAAATAAAGCAATAATAAAAGTGACAGAATTACCTAAAATAGAGGTAGCAGTAGAAGTGAGTTTCTCAAACATCATTTCTAATTTTCTATATACTTTTTTCATAGTTTGTTAATATACTAGGGGGCTAAAATAAATTATTTTTTAAAAATAAGCATTGGCAGATTTGCCTCTTGTACGAAATGCTGGGTAAGACTTGTATTAAAAATATCATTTAAAAATGACTTTTCATAAATCGCTAAAGCCAAAACATTAGGTTTGTGAGTATTTATATAAATTTCTAAGCCTTCAATAATATCATTTCGATTAAGGTTTTTAATCGTTACATCATCATTTTCAAACTCATCTTCTAAATCACTCACCATTTGTTCTACAGCACCTCCTATATTTAATTCGAAATATTCATGAATATGAATCACTTTGCAGATAGCTCCTAAAGGCTCTGCAATCGCTAATACTTTATGAGTGGCGGCAATTTCGTCTTCCTTGAAATCGGCAGCATACATAATTGTTTGAGGTAGAGTAATAGAAGCATTTTGAGGGACAATCCAAACAGGGCATTCAGCAGATTTCATGACATTTTGGGCATTTGTGCCAAGCCAGCTATCAATTATATTCGATGCTCCTTTGGTACCCATTACAATAAAATCAGCGTTTACCGTTTTGGCGGTTTCTACTATTATCTCTGAAATAAGTCCATATTCTACCATTTTGATGATACGATCGTGAGATAAATTTGAGTCTTCTATAAACTTTAACTCAAAAATTGCTAAATTGTTTTCGGCATCTTCTCTTCCTTGTAAAACAGATATCTCTGTATCGAAAATAGGCAGATTAGTTGAATTTGTTGAAATGGGAATAGGATAACCATGCAATAAAACCACTTTTGCATCTAATTTCTTTGCCAGCATGCCAGCATATTGAGAGGCATGAATGGCATTAGTGCTAAAATCAGTTGGAAAAAGAATCGTTTTCATGTAGATGGAGTTAGTTAAAGTTGAGTTACTAAGAATCATCAAAGAATGCTATTTCTTAAAAAAAAGCATGGGTAATTTTGCTTCCTGAACAAAATGTTGGGTGATACTACTATTGAATATCTTGCTTAAAAATGATTTTTCATATGCTGCCAACGCCAAAACATCTGGATTATGTGTTTTGATATAGGTTTCTAAACCTTTCACAATTTCTTTTCGATTGAGGTGTTTAAATGTTATGTCTTCATTTTCAAACTCATGTTTTAGTTCAGTTACCATTTCTTTAACGGTCTGATTTACCTTTAACTCGAAATAGTCATGAATATGAACCACCTTGCAGGTAGCTCCCAAGGGTTTAGCTATTTCTAAGAGTTTGTGAGTTGCCGCAATTTCATCTTCTTTAAAATCGGCTGCATACATTATCGTTTGAGGAGCATTGAGTAAAGCATTTTCTGGAATAATCCAAACAGGGCATTTTGCCGATTCCATAATAATTTCGGCATTTGTACCAAACCATTTGTCTATCATATTCGATGCACCTTTAGTACCCATTACTATCAAATCGACATTTTGTGCTTTGGCTATTTCCACTACAACATCCGACACTAAGCCATACTCAACCATTTGAGTGATTTGCTCAATGTGTAAATTTGTATTGCCAATAAACTTTTCGGTAAAAAACTGTAAATTTTGCTCGGCTTCCTTGCCCCGCTGTAGAAGTGTATTTTCTGTATCGTAAATCAGTTGAAACTCTGAATTTACAGGAACAGTAATCGCATAGACGTGTAACAAAATTACCTTGGCATCGAAACGCCTTGCCAGCATTCCTGCATATTTTGAAGCATGAATAGCATTATCGCTAAAATCGGTTGGAAAAAGAATCGTTTTCATAACTTTAGTGGTTTATATTGATAAAAAAAATAAAATTGCGAGTTAAATTTTAATCATAGAAGAGTTTTATCATTGGCAGTTACTTCCAATTCTATGGTCAAATCTTTAGAGCCTACATTAGTCATTTCTATATCACACAATATACTTACCTCATCACTCACCATAAAGCCTCCAGCATCCATAGGTGCATTCCAAATAAGGCCCCAGTCGGCTCTGTTTATTTTCCCCGTAACCGTAAATCCAGCTCTTTCATTTCCCCAAGGGTCTTTTACAATTCCTCCAAACTCAACATTTAATTTTATATTTTTGGTAACACCTATCATGTTCAACTCTCCCAATAATTCATGTTTACCTTCGGCATCTGCTTTTCCTATGGAAGTTGATGAGAAAGTTATATGTTTATGATTTTCAACATCAAAAAAATCGAGTGCTTTTAAGTGATCATCTCGTTGGGTATCACCAGTTGTTACTGAAGAGGCTTCAACCCGTACATTTACTTCGGCGGTTGTAAAATCTTTGCCTATTGTATAAATACTTGCATCAAAAGTTTTGAATTCACCTTTTATATGAGCAATCATTAAATGTCTTACTTTAAAAGTAATGTCGCTATGAGCTTGATCAATTGACCATTTGGTTTGATTTTCCATTTTTTGAGTTTCATACTGTGAAACAGTTTTTAACAGTATAAAGGTCTGAACCTTTGTTTGAGGAAGTGTTACATAACTTTTAGAATAAGTTATATCATTCACACATTTGGAACAATTATTTTGAGTGCCTGTGGGGTTAGTTTAACTTCCAATGTTTTAATCTTGCCAAGATATTCGCCATCAATTTGGAAATGCACTTTTTTTGTAGAAAACATAGTCAATGCGTTTGTTTGAAAAACTTCCGTTTTATCTAAATCATAGGGTTTATGCGAAAAAACCATTTTAAAGACTTCAAGAATTGATATTTTTTTGACAACAATTACTTCAAATAGTTTATCGTCTAATTTACCAATCGGATTTATAACAGCCCCAGTGCCATATCTGGTACCATTGGCGATAACTATCATTTCGGCCTTTATTTTGATGTTTTTATTATCAATGTGCATAGTTATTTCCATCAGAGGATTTTGCAATAATACTTTCAAAGAAGCCATCATGTACCCCCACATTCCACGCACACCTTGAGTTTTAAACCTCTTCATTGCATAAGCATTCAATCCAATATCACTCAAATGAATACATAATTGACTATTTATATGGGTTATGTGTATTTTTTTTAAATGGCCGTTTACAATAACATCCAAAGCTTGTGTGGGGTCATTACCGATTCCGAGTTCCTTTGCCAGGCCATTTGCCGAACCTGCAGGTAGGATTCCCAACGGAATGCCTGAATCTAAAACACACTCAGCTACTAATTTTATGGTGCCATCTCCTCCAACTGCTATCACTCGCTGCGGCGAAAACAACTTTATTCTTTCTTTTATTGTTGCCTGATTACAGTCTTTTGTAAGGCAATACAATTCAATTTTATAGTTTAAGGAAACAAAATGATTCGTTATCAACGTTGTCCAATCTGTTGAAGTGCTTCCTGAACCAGGATTAAGTATAAAAAGTAATTTATTTTGTGTCATGATGAAAAATAAAATTAATAATCCAGAATTTACCGTAAAAGTATATCACGGTTATGGGCATACAAAAAATCTTGTTGTGTATGGTCATGTATTGGCAGGAAAATCGGTTAGTCCGAGTAAATATACCAATAACCCAATTTTAAATATCATTCATTTGGCTAAGTTGTTTTTTGTTAAGCCAATACCCAATGCTCGAGTAACTTTGCAATGGGAAAAGCAGCAGTTTTATTGTACCACCGAAGCCGATGGTTTTTTTAAGTTTGAATGGCAATCTACCACCGAAGTGGAAGCAGGTTGGCATAAGGTAATTATAAGTTTATTAAACGAACAAAATCATATTGTTACTACGGGCGAAGGTAAAATTTTTGTTCCACACTCTACTCAATATGGTTTTGTATCTGACATTGATGATACCGTATTGGTGTCGCATTCTGCTACCACAGGCAAAAAATTAAAAGTAATGTTTACCAAAAACCCACGTAGTAGAAAAACGTTTGCTGATGTGGTAAAATTTTATCAACTATTATCTCTTGCTCATACTAATGAAACATTACTCAATCCTTTTTTCTATGTATCAAGTAGCGAATGGAATTTATATGATGATTTGAATGAGTTTTTTAAGCATAATGGTTTGCCAAAAGGGGCTTTTTTGTTAAATACTATAAAAAAATGGCATCAATTATTTAAAACTGGCAAAACAAAACATCAAGGCAAATTGATTAGGGTAGTCAGGATAATGGAGACATTTCCTAAGCAACGATTTGTATTATTAGGAGATAACTCACAGAGTGACCCAGAAATTTATGTAGCAATTGCAAATAGATATACTGATAAAATTGTAGCCATTTATATTAGAAATGTTAGTTTAGAAAAAGAATTACCAACACTAGCCCTGTTGGCGACGATACAAAATAAAGAAATTTATACTTGCCAATTTAATCATACCGACGAAGCTATTTTGCATTCAAAAGCTATCGGATTGATTATCAGCTAATTGTAAAAAGTAAGAAAGTTGCTCATTTTAATAAACAACCTTCTTCACAATAAAATATTTTATTACATTCCGAAAGCTGTTTTTAATTTTTTTGCAGCCAGTGCTTGAGCTTCTTTTGCTTGAGGAACAACAGCAGCCATACCAAAAAATTCATGAGTTACCCCATTATATAGTTCATAGTCTGTTTCTACATTGGCGGCTTTCAATTTTTCGTTTAGCAATTCCCCCTCCGTTTGTAAAGGGTCAATTTCTGCTGCAATTATCAATGTTTTTGGCATTCCTGCAAGATTTGCATTTACCAAGCTTATGCGAGGATCGGCGGCTTGTGCCGAGTTTTCCAAGGCATTTTTTACAAACCAAGCCATCATTGGCTTATTTAGTGGTTTTGCCTTGGCATATTTTACATAGCTTTCACTCTCCAAGTCATTATTTGCGAGTGGATAAACCAAAACTTGATAAAGAGGCATTTTAAGTTTTTGGTCTCTTGCCATAATACTTACATTAGCGGCAAGATTACCACCAGCACTTTCTCCGACAAGAGCCATTTTAGTAGAATCACCGTTAAAAGAAGTTGCATTTTCGATAACCCATTTGTAAGCATCAAAAGCAACCATGTGTGCCGCAGGAAACTTTTGCTCTGGTCCTTTAGGGTATTCAACAGAAACAACGATTGCCCCCGTTTGCTCACAAAGCCCTTGGCTACTCGCATTATATACGTTTATATCTGCAATTACAAATCCACCACCATGATAATATACAATGACAGGAAAAGGGGCAGTACCTTCCTTTGGTGTATAGATACGAATTTGTGTTGTACCACCGGTAACTGGAATCTCTTTATTGATTGTATCGCAAAGAGCGGGTGGCATTGACATATTATTAATTTTCATTATTTTCATAACTGCATCCGTCGGTGTAGGTTGCATACGTGCTTCTTTAGCATCCAAGGTTTCAATTGGTTTTCCACCAAGACTTGCCAGCGTTTCCATAACGGTTTGCATTTCTGGTTTGATAGAAGTTCCCCATGCGGGTGCTTCTCCTGAGGGTTTTAAGCTCGTTTGTTCATTTAGTTTCATAAAAAAGATGTTTAGTTTAAAGTAGTTACTTTTGTTCAAAAAATAAAAGATGAACCTATTACTTGGTATGAGCGAAATATTTATTCTTTTTGCTTTAAAATAGAATGTTTTTTTGCTTGATTAGATACTTATAAGCGTATTTTAGTTCGATTTGAATTCCTATCAAAAACTTTAAATCTTAGATACTTATGGCTTCCGCTCTAATCAACTTTAGACACATTTTCAACTAAACAGTCTTTTTTTATAATTTCCATTTCGAGTTTCACAAACTTCTATTCATCTCCACAATGAAATAGTAAATCGCAAAGCCAACAAAACTTATGATAATTCCCCAAAACCACGCAGGAGTAGATTGTGGGGTTTCGCTTCCTTCTATCAAAAATTGTTTTTGGTCGCCTTTGCCGTAGGCGTTTATCATTATCGGAATTATGCCATCCACAATTTCATTATCCGAAATCCCTTCTACTGCAATAGATGGACCATTACGAACAAAAAAAGGTATCTTTCGGATGCCCTCTTTTCCCGATGGGTCTTTACTCACAATTTTCATAACATGCTCACCATCAACCAATTTGCTGGTATCCAATTCAAAATTGATGGGTACAGGAAATTCTCCAAAAGGTTTTTTCTCTTCATCTAAAAATATAAAAACTGAGCTATTATTTTTCATGTTAATCTATTTTAAAGATTGAATATTTAATGTGGTCTGCATTATTTTCGTTGGGTTTTATGAGCCATTTTATGGAATATATTAAGGTAAAAACAGCAATAATTGCCGTAATACCAATACTCACGTAATCCCAATTACTTTCTGGACCTGCACCGTGAACGATGCCTCGCAGCACTTTGGGTTGGTTTCGTTCGCAAACTTCGCAGGCGTAAGTTGCGATGTAAAAAGTGAGGAAAAACAATATCAGAATTGATTTTTTCATAAGTATCAGGTCGTTTTTACTTTGAAGCAGTCATTTTAACCTTTATAAAGTCCATTAATTTTTTAATTTCGTCAGGTGTAACTTCTTTTGCTTTATTCCCCCAAGAGTTTCGCTCATAGTTGATAATTGCCGCCACATCAAATTCGGTAAAATTCATGTTTGTTCCCACCGCTGCCATTTGTCCATATTCGGGGCGGGCATTATAGCCATTCATAATAATATCCACGTATAATTCCAGATTTTCGCCCACTACCACTGGGCTTTCTTTTAGAGGCGGAAATGCCCCTTTTAAGCCTTCGCCATTGGCTTGGTGGCAACTCATACAGTTTTTTGCGTATAATTCTTTTCCATCTACCGAGGCAATTCCATCTTTTGAGGCAGCTATTTTTTCGGGTCTTTTATATAAAAATTGGGGCGATTTTGAGCCTTCTGGCAATGGCATTTGTTTGAGCGATTGCACATAAGCTACCAATTGCAAAGCCTTTTTGGTTGCTACTACTTTCCCCTTTTTACCATTCAAAAACTGAATTGGAATAGGTACAATCACGTCTGTTTTGGCAGGATTTTCTTTTATTTCAAAAAGCCATTCATAAGCTGGCATGATAGACTGAGCTACCACACTTCGGGGTTGAAACAAGTGCATCAGATTCCAATCTAAGCTGGGTTGTCGGTTGCCCACATTGGTCAAATCGGGTCCAGTTCTGCCTGTTCCCATCAAAGTTGCAGTGTTTTGCCATAAGCTTGTTCTGCCAATGTTGGCATAGTCTGCCGCCATACCCGGGCGACTGCCAAACACTTTGTCCATTTCAACATTTCGCACTTGTTGCGAATGACAACCCACGCAACCTTCGGCAATGTAAATCAATTTTCCCGCTTTGGCGTCGCCCATAAGTGGCTGGCTTCCTGGCAATGGTAAGTTGTTATTCTGATTTTGAAATGCGGGCATTATTACCGTCAAATAAGTAAGAAACGCAAATAGTAAGCCTGCTGTAATGTATAATCGGAGATGATTATTGAAAATATTCATGGCTATTGAGGTTGTTGGTCTAAAATCTTGAATGCCTCTTCTTTCACATCAATATCCGCCACTTCGTTAATGGTCATTTTGTAAAAATTATAGGCAAAAATCAAATGTGAAATAAACATCAAACTGCCACCAATAGCCCGCCAAACCCAAAAATCGAACATCAACACTACGCTATCAATAAATGGTTTACCTTCCATCCACATTAATCCCCTTAAAGTTGCTCCAACTGACAGCGGGATAGAGTAGAAAAGTAGCCCAATAAATGCCAACCAAAAATGAATTCCCACCAAATGTTGAGGAGGTTCTTTGCCCGTAAGTCGAGGCATAACCACATAAATACTACCCCAAAGTGCAAAAGTGATTAAGCCATAAAATCCTAAATGGGCGTGAGCCACCGTGAAATCGGTAAAGTGCCAAAGTAAATTAGTAAATTTGAAGGCTTCGACAGTGCCTTGCATCGAAACCAAAAAGTAGTAGATGACCGCCACCAAGAAAAAAGGCAAAGTATAACTGGTGGTTATTTTGTGCCAATGCCCCTTGAATGTCATCGTAAAATTGATTGTGCCAGCCACCACTGGAATAATCATGCCTACACTGCCTACAATGGCAACTGTTTGCAGCCACCAAGCAATGGGTGCAAACACAAAATGATGTGTGCCAATGATGGTATAAAACAGTATTTGTGTCCAAAACGCCAAAATACCCAAACTATAAGCGTAAATGGGTTTGTTGATTTGCTGCGGAATAAAATAATATAGCAAGCCGAGTGTGTAGAGAGTAAACCACATTCCAACACCTGAGTGCATAAAATAACCCTGAACAATGGTTTCGCTGACACCGTCTTGCCAAAAAGGCAAATAGGCAGTAAGTGCTACAATAATTGTAAAAATAATTGCCGAAACTATATACCAATTTGAAATATAAATCTCTTTGGTGGTACGGTTTGCCACCGTCATTATAAAATTGGCTAAGGTCAGAATCAAAGACACGGCAAAGAAAGCCATCACAGGCCATATATATTCTCTGAACTCGCCACCACCATTATTCATGCCCGACATGAGGCAAATTGTACCGAAAATAACCATCAAATTGGTGAGTATGAGGGCAATCCAACCCAATTTTATGCTGTAAATTTTGGTATTACTCACAATTGGAACTACATAATGTCCCAAACCTATCATGGCGATTGATGCCCAACCCCAAAACACAATATTGGTATGCACGGGACGTAACCTGCCGAAACTTAGCCAACTTTCATGGTCAATATCGGGGGCAATAAATTTTATTCCCAAATATTCGCCAATACCTGTACCCACTACTAACCAGAAAGTAGCACAACCAAAATACCAAAGTATCAATTGGGCGATTTGCGGCTCTAATGTAGGTTTGCGAACAGCTTTCTTTTTTAAGGAGGTAAAATGAGTTTCGTGTTTGTCCCGAATATTATTCAAAATACCGATAGAATCTTCTGCTTTTTGAGTGCCTGAAAGTTCTGTATTTGATAAATTAAAGTTTAATGCTGCCTCACGCTTGCTCAGAATTTTCTCTAATTCTTTGTCGTCAATATTTTTAATGTGTTCGGCAAATAATTGTGCTTCAATGATTTTCCCTTTGTTCAAATAGGTTTTAATGAGGTTATTTGCTTTTATCATTGCAAAAATAACTCCCAGTAAAATCGGAATAAAAATTAAAATGATGGTAATAATGATACCTGGTTGGCTAAAAAAATCTTGCCTTGGGTTGTTGAGGTCTTGGGCAAATAATGTAGAAGAGTAAAGTAAAAATAGCAATAATATTGTCAACGTTTTTGGCTTGTCACCTTCATTGTCCAATTTATTTTGTGCTTTCAATGTTTTGAATTTCCTAATTTGATTTTTAGATAAATTCTTCAAATATTCAGAAAAGTGAATATCAGTTCCCAATTTTTTCCATGCCTCATTTTCTGCAACTTCATTTTTAAATTTGAAATATTGTATGCCAATAAAAGCCAATAGAGGAATAAAAAAAACGAAGAAAACCAACCATAATGCCAAAGAATGGCTGTTGTCAGTAATTATGTTAGTGGCATTTTGAGCGTAGCTACTATTTGATAATGAGATAATTAGCAAAAATAAAAAAAGAAATTTTAGTGTTGTTTTCATGTTGAATTTTTGCCGTTTAGAGATGGTAAACGGTTACTAACAAAGATGAAAACTCTAAAATAAAATGTGTTACATAGTTTTATAAAAGAATTACATAATTCACACATTATGCTTTTAAATTAACCAAAATGCCCACTACATTTTGTAAATTTAATATAGCTGTTACTTATTTTTTAATTTTCAACAAATAGTTTAATTTGCTGATAATCAGCTATTTGTAGTTTTCATTTAAAGTAATATTACAAACATTGCAGGATAATATTTTTGTTGTAAAAACCTCTATGGATAATTCTCGTCACTGACTTTGGACAGCCGACGTTGCCTGTTTTTAAACGATGAAGAATACATTCAACTACTTCGAAAGGTTTTTAGTTTGCACCTTAAAATTAGCATCTATTTGAGAATCTTTTTGGCAAGTTTAAACAGCTGCACTTCAATAATTTTATTCATTTTCTAATTATTTCTGAGAATCTACTTTTTATCTTATGAATAAAACTATTCTCTGATTTCTCACTTTCAAGCTCGCCAATCAAAAAACCATAAGGTCTTAGAGATTGAATATGGTCGCAAATAATCTTTAAAATGGCGGTTAGCGGAATGGCGAGAATGATTCCAGGAATTCCCCAAATCAATTGCCCAAGTACCAAAGCCAAGATAGTAAACAGCGGATTTATTTTGACTTGTGGGCCCAATATGATTGGTTCAAGTACCCATCCTTGAAACGTTTGGACGGTGGCATAAACTATGATAATACTACCAAGCATTGAAGGTTCTGCTCCGTTTAGGGCTGCTACAAAAGCTGTAATAATAGTACCCACAATATTTCCAATGTAAGGTACTATTTCTAAAAAACCACAAAGTATAGCAAAGAAAATAGCGTTTTTCACGCCTAAAATACTAAAGCCAATGCCGTAAAGTATCCATAAGCAAACAATCATTTTAAACAACCCAAATAAATATTGTTGTGATACCTTTGCGGTTGTTTGAATGATATTTTCCATTTCGGCTTTATTTTTTTCAAGCGAAAGTTTGAGTAAAAATTGCTTGATATGGCTACGGTAATACAACAGAAAAACAAAATAGATGTACACCAAAACAAGATTTCCAAATAAACTCGAAAGCGAGCCAACCATCGTTTGCATAACATTGGCGTAAGAGGGCTGCTCTTTTTTTAAGATACTTAATTGCTCTTCATTAGAGAGTCCAAATCGATTAAAAATATAGGTTTGCAACTGAATTCCCGAATCTATGGCTTTCTGTTTTAACAATTCTACATCTTTTACTAAATCAGATATTTTCCAGCCAAAAAGTACAAATAGTCCACCAACAATAATAATAATAGTAAGAAGGCAGGAAAGTACAGCAATGAATTTTGGTATTTTTTTTCGTTGTAACAAGTTACAAAATGGCAAAAAAAGTGCAGCTAAAATTCCACCAAAACACAATGGCATTAAAAAAGCTTTGGCATAATAAAGCCCTGCTATTACCAAAAATATTAAAAGCAGTCTTTTGATAACCGAAGTGATAGTTATGGTCATATTTTTGGCATTATTTTAACTTTAAAAAAATTATGTTATTGTGAAATGAGCTTGCAGGAAATCAGAAAATGAAATTGACTAATTCCTGAGAATCATAATATTTCTGGATGATTAAAAAAACCAAATATGCCAATAATTATACCCTAAGAACTGAAATTTTAATGCAAAGCATTTTTTCTTTTTCCCCAAGTAATTTTATAAAATTGAACAATGACTAAAGGTATAAAACTTGCCAAAATAGAAACAATCCAAACCTTTATTGGCAGTTCAACCAAACCCAAAACCAAACGCATTTGAGGCGAAATATAAACCAGCACCATAAAACCAGTGCAAATCAAAATGGCAAGCCATACGAATTTGTTTTCGGTGATATCGTTTATCAATAATCTTGAACCGATAGAAGACATATTAAATACATGAAAAAGCTGTGCAAATGCCAATGTAATAAATGCTACATTGTTTGTTACTTTGTTGTCAATTGAGATTACTTGTTGACAATAAATTACAGCAAAAGCTACTGAAAGTGTTATCGTAATAGCATATAATGTGATTGCTACCCAATCTTTATTTTCAATAATTCCTTTCTTCGGATTTCTCGGAGGCTTTTTCATTACCGTGATATCACCCTTCCCTAAACCAAGAGCCAATGCTGGGAATACGTCTGTGACCATATTTAAAAACAAAATTTGTAAAGGAAGTAAAATGGCTGCTGGAGCAAGAAAACCTAATAAAGTTACGATAAATATCTCGCTCAAATTGCAGGAAACGAGGTAAATAACAAATTTTTGTATATTCTGAAAAATTGCCCTACCATGCGATATTGCCGCCACAATAGACTTAAAAGAATCATCTTTGAGTACAATACTTGCCGTTTCTTTGGCTACTTGAGTTCCTCGCTGTCCCATAGCTATACCTACGTCAGCTTTCTTCAAAGCTGGTGCATCATTTACGCCATCGCCCGTCATGGCTACTATATTGCCTGCCTTTTGATAAATGTCGGCAATGTCTAATTTTTGTTTGGGTGTGGTTCGTGCAAATACAGCCGTAGAAAGTATCTTTTTCTTCCATTCGCTTGTCAATGATTTTGTCGAAGGAAAATCCTTTCCCACGATTACATTTTGCTCATCGTCATCTACCAAACCTACTTTCTTAGCAATATTGAGAGCCGTCAAAGGGTGATCGCCAGTAATCATCACAACTTTAATACCAGCATCACGACAAGAAACAATCGCACCTTTGATGTCTAAACGGGGTGGATCAAGGAAACCAATCATTCCCAAATAAACCAACTCTTTCAAAAAATCATCAGTATTTATTGTCGTTTCTTCTCTGTAAGCAAATGCTAAAACCCTTAATCCATCGGCAGCCATTTTTTCGGATTCTTCTAAAATCGCATTTCTTTCATTTTTATCTAATTCTTTGATAGTTGCTCCAAATTGTATTTTGTTGCATTTTTCTAATAGATGTTCTACTGAGCCTTTTGCCCCTACCAAATTTCCATTCGGGCTTTTATGCAAAGTGCCCATTATTTTGGTGTCTGAACTAAAAGGGATTTCTGCTATGCGTTCATATTGTTTTTTCAATTCCTCGGCCGAAGTACCAGATGTATTTGCTAATTGAATCAATGCAATTTCTATGGGGTCGCCCAATACTTTCTTTTTTTCTTTGGCTATTTTTAAGGTAGCATCGTTGCATAATGCTCCGACTAATTTTAGTTTATCAAAATTTTCTTGACTTTTTTCAATTTCACCATCATCAAATTTTAAATTATTATTTTCGATGCTTACTTTTCGATTTTCTTCAGGAAACGAAAAAGTTTCTACATAAATCTTGTTTTCTGTTAAAGTTCCGGTCTTATCAGTCAAAATCACATTAGTGCTGCCCAATGTTTCAACGGAAGAAAGTTTCTTGACAATGGCATTACGTTTTGCCATTAATAACATTCCATGAGCTAAAGCCACCGTTGCCACAATAGGCAAGCCTTCGGGGAAGGATGCAATTGCTAAAACGATTGATGTTTTTATAATCACTACCCAATCTTTGTCTTGTATAATGCCCGTAATTGCAAATATTGAAGTTAAAATTAAGGTTAACCAAATCAACTTTTTGCTTAAAGCATTAAGTTTTTTGTCTAAAGGAGTCGCTGTTTCAACAGCATTTTCGACCAATGAGGTAATTGTGCCTAATTGCGTGTGTTGGGCAATGCCCGTAATGATGGCTTTGCCGTTTCCATTCATTACCGACGAGCCTTTAAAAACCATGTTGTGTTGGTCGCCAAGCACGGTATCTTTCAATAATTTTTCTGGATTTTTTTCTGTTGGAAGCGACTCGCCAGTTAGTGAAGATTCATCGCATTGTAATTGGTTTGATTCTACCAAACGACCATCTCCTGGAATCAAATCACCAGCTTCAAGCATTATAATGTCGCCTAAAGTTAAGTTTTCGGACGGAATTTCTTGTGGTTTTCCATCTCGAATTACTTTGGATTTTATCACATCCATCTCTTTTAGAGCATTCATAGAGCTGCGGGCTTGCATTTCCATCAAAAAACCAATCAAGGCATTCACCAAAATTACTACCAAAATAGCTATTGCCTCGATGTAATCTTGAAAATACAGTGAAACCGCCGCCCCAAATACCAATAAATAAACAATCGGACTTTTGAATTGCTCTAAGAGAATTATCCAAATACTTTTTTGTTTTTGGGCGGTATAAACATTTAAACCAAATTCTTTTGAGCGTTTTTCTGCTTCTGACTTGCTCAGTCCAGTATCGGCATTTGTTTGAAAAGAATGCAATATTTCCTCTACCGAGAGGGTATGAGAATTATTGATGGGATATTTAATATTCATACCGAAGAGGATTTTTGGTTTTTATTCGAGTTTGTTTTTTTTCTTAAAAAAGCGTCTCAGTAAAAAGTTATGTTGTAGAGCTTCAAGATTTTCGTCGAGTTTTTTGCTACCTGATTCTAAATTTTTCAAAGTAACTTTCATTGATGCGGCAGTTTCCGAATCATTTAATAATACTCCTACGGCGTTATCTTTTTGGTTAAGTTTATCACTGATAGTTTTCAAATTAGCCGTAAATTTTGTTACCGAATTTGAAGCATTATTTAATTGGGCGAGCGTTGCTTTTACGCTTTTATAGACGACCGTATCGCTTGCAAGGTCATTGATTGAATTGCCAGGTTTATTTAATTTGCCAGAAAAACCTTGCAGATTGGCTATTACATTCTTACTTTCTTCCGAAACTGTTTTTAGATTGGCAAGCGTTTCCTTTAGGTTATCAGCCGATTCACTTAGCTTATTGGCAATGGTTGGATCATTTAATAATGTAGCGAGCGTACCTTCTCCGCTATCTATTTTTTTGCTTATACTTTTGAAATCTTTTGTTATTTCGAGCAAATTTTTATTGTTTTCTTGTAATGTTGCTAACATATCATCGGTGCTTAGTCCATTTTCTACAGCTAAAAAGTCGTCTTTTTCAACTTGTGGTTTTTTTGCGTCTCCACCATAAATAATAACAATTTTGTTTCCTATTAAACCATCGGAGCCTATTTTGGCTTTTGAATCTTTATGAATATGCGATTCGGCATCACGCTCAATATTCATCGTTACCTGCACTTGCGAATCTCCATAAAAGCTGATTTTCTTTACCATACCCACTTTTACGCCCGAAAACCAAACGTTAGCACCCGTCTGCAATCCGCTCACATCATTGAAAATAGCATTGATGGTGAATGTTCTGACAAATGTTTTTTTCTGTCCTCCTAAAGTAAATATGGTGACAACCAATATTATTATACCCAGAAGTATAAAAATTCCGACAATTACTGGGCGATTATTTTTCAATGGTTTCATCATCATTTATAAAATTATAATCGTAAAATGTTTTTATATATTCTTCTTTTGAACTAAAAACGTCCTTAAATTTGCCTGTAGTTAAAAATTTGCCTTCCATTAGAATCGCTACTCTATTTGCGGTATTTTTTGCACAAGTCAAATCGTGGGTAATGATTATAGAACTGGTATTATATTGTTTTTGAACTTTTGTAATCAGGTTATTTATTTCAATACTCGTGATAGGGTCAAGCCCCGAAGTTGGCTCATCATAAAGCATAATTTCGGGTTTCATAATTAAGGTGCGGGCAATACCGATTCGTTTCCTTTGTCCGCCCGATAACTCGGAAGGCATTTGGTTGATGGTTTGCGATAAACCCACTTCATTCAGCACTTCTTCGATAGCAAGATTAACCTCATTTTTGTTTAATTCACGCTTATTTCTTGTGAGTGGAAATGCCAAATTCTCTTTGACAGTCATACTATCATACAAAGCACTATTTTGAAAAGAAAATCCTATTTTCGACCTCAACTCTCGCAATTCTTTCGGGTCTATTTTATCTACTTCTTGCCCAAATACTTTTACAATGCCACTATCAGGTTTGAGTAAACCTGATATAATTTTAATTAAAACCGATTTTCCACTACCCGAACGCCCCAACACTGCCAAATTTTCACCTTTGAATATTTCAATATCAATTCCATTTAGTACGGTTAAACTCCCAAAAGATTTCTTTAAACCTTTGATGAAAATTACCGCCTCTTTGTTGTCGATATTGGTTGTTTTTTTATTCATTATTAACGGTTTTAAAATTTCCACCGAGCTTTGGTTGCTCCTTTTTTCAAGAAGGGGAAACATCTCAAATACCAGTATAACTCATCTTATTGCATTAACAAATTGTACAATAATCATTTCTTCTACAAAAATCAAAAACATAGAAACTACCACCGCAGCATTTGCAGCTCGACCTACACCTTGCGTGCCATTTTGAGCATAATAACCTTGGTAACAGCCAGCAACTCCAATGGTAAAACCGTAGCAAATAGCCTTAAAAATGGAGGAGTTTATATCTAAAAACGAAATGGTACTAAAAGCATTTTTGACAAATGCTGCAAAACTGGTTTGTTCATTTTGGTGAACATTTATGTACGAACCGAGCATTCCAACCAAACCAGAGTATAAAGTCAAAACTGGAAGCATAAAAGTGGTGGCAATGACACGACTAACAACCAAAAATTTGAAAGGATTGGTGGCTGAAACCTCCATTGCATCAATTTGCTCGGTGACTTTCATCGAGCCTAATTCTGCACCTATATTAGAACCTACTTTTCCTGCGGCTATCAATGCTGTAACTAAGGGTGCTAATGCTCGAATGATAGCAATAGACACAAGCGATGGCAGCCACGAACTTGCCCCAAATGTTGATAAAGAGGGGCGAGATTGCTTTGTAAAAACAATGCCTATGATAAAACCAGTTAAAGAAATGAGGGATAAAGATTTATAGCCTACGTTGTAGCATTGATTGATGATTTCTCGCCATTCAAAAGGAGCAGAAAAAGCTTCTTTAAAAAACAAACCAATGAATTTGAAAACATCATATATTTCCAGAAAAAAAGTATCTATACCTTTTGAGATAAGATACTTTTTTTTCGGTAAAATGTCATCATTAGCTTTCATTTAATCGTAATTTTAATATTTTACTATAAAACCATTGATTTCTTATTTTGTCAAACTTGAAATAAAACTTGTAAGATGTTTGTTAAATTGCTCTGGTTGCTCAAGGTTTGCCAAGTGTCCCGCATTTTGTATAATATGGAGCGATGAATTCAAAATTTTACCATATAATAATTCAGCTTGGATGGGTGGTGTAACAATATCTTCATTGCCACAAAGTATGAGTGTGGGAACTGAAATTTCATGCAGTGAAGCACACATTTCCGAACGTTGTGCCAATGCCTCAAGAGTGCCGATAACTGTTCTTTGGGGAGTTTTGAGGATAATGTTTCTTATTTCTTCGACTAATTCTTTTTTATTATCCAATGAATTTTGACAAAATACATTGGCAATAAATGTATCGGCAAACTTTTTCAATCCTTCGGCTTTTATCTGCGATATAGATTTGCTACGTTTTTCTTTGGCTTCTTCTGAGTCGGCAATACATTGTGTGTCACTTAAAACAATGGCTTCAAATCGATTAGGAAAACGATGGACAGCATTCAGCAAAATATATCCACCCATTGACAACCCACACACAATTGCTTTTTTTATTGCCAAAGCATCCATAAACTTCACTAAATCATTACTAAATAAATATATACTTTCTGGTTCATCATTACTAATTGATGCCCCAAAACCTCGTATATCATAAGCAATAACTCGATGTGTTTTTTTTAGAAACTTCATTTGAGGTTGCCAAGATGACTTGTCAAATGGAAATCCATGAATGAAAATGATTGGAATATCGCTCTTTCCAAAATCATCAAAACTAATGGTAATACCATCAATGTCAATCATATTTTTGTTATCTCCTTTCATATTTTTGATTTTTATTCAGAAAATTGTTTTTAAAACAGACCTCCATCACTATTTATTTACTCGCCAAAAATCTCATTAGATAGTTTGTCGTCTAAATGATATAAATCGTTTCGAAAATTTAGATGTCCAGTATTATCAACCCATGCCGTAAAATATGCAATATAAACTGGCACAGTAGGATTTACACGAATAATCGTTTCATTGTCTGTTTTAAGAATATCTTCAACCTTTTCTGTATTCCAATTAGTATCTTTTCTGAGTAAATAAAGTGCTAATTTTTGAGGTTCAGAAACCCTAATGCACCCATGACTAAATGCTCGTTTCGACTCTCCAAAAAGTCCTTTTGATGGCGTATCATGCAAGTAAATGCTGAAATTATTAGGAAATAGAAACTTGATTTTGCCGAGGGCATTGTTTTTTCCTGGTTTTTGGCGATAATTACCATTCACCACCTCCATGTTATTATTGGCCAAATAATTAGAATTTCGGCTAATTTTGGGCAAAATCTCGTTCTTTACAATGCTCGTAGGTATTCCCCAATAAGGATTTAACACAATTTGAGAGAGATTACCTTTAAAAATACTAGTTTTCGTGGCAGACTTCCCAACCACTACGTTCATCTCCCAAACCTGTTTTTTATTTTCAAAAATATGTAATCTAAATTCCGGAATGTTAATAAGCAAATAGTCATTCTCCATCTCAACCGGTATCCAACGCAGGCGTTCCATATTGACCATCATCTGTTTAATTCTGAAATCAATCGGTTTATTAAATTCGGCGATGGTTGCAATGTTTATTTTCCCATTTTCTACCAATCCCATTCGGTGTTGAAAACGCTGAACTGCTTTCGCCAAAGAATCGGTAAAGTATATGGTGTTGTCATTTAATTTTAAATCGCCCGTTAAAATCAAATGCTGTTTTACATTTACTAAACACGTATTGCTATCGCCTACTACAATTAGTTTTTTGTCGGTAATGACAGTTGGTAGCCCCCCCTTTTTCTGAATACCACGGTACTGCCTTAATTTTTCTTTTAAAAGCACATAGTATTGATTGACAGGCTCTTGTATTTTTTCGCCTTTGGTCAATGAAACCAATGAGTCGAGCAAAACTTGATAACTTTTCTTTTTTCGAGGAATAAACCATTCGAGGTCTAGTGGGTCTTTTGTGATGCCACTATATGCTTTTTCGGTATATTTAAAAAAGGTGGTTGTGAGTAATAATTCTAATTGTTGAACACGATTTTTTTGCAAAAGAAATATCTTTTCATCGTTTTGAGCAGCTATAATCAAAGAATCTAAAAGCTTGTTATTGAGGCTACTATCTGCAAAATCACGGCTATAGCTTTGTAATTGACTATAAAAATTGGGCACTGCATTGGTCAATCCACTCTTGTTGAGCCATGCAAATTGATAATTACGTCTGGTATAAAATTGATTTACTTCGTTTTGGATAGAATCGGAAGCAGCGGAGGTTTTGAAAAAAGTAGTGATGGCTACACTATCAATTAATAAATCGGTAAAGTTTTGAGATGAATAAACACTTTCATCGGCTAAAACCACCCTTTTTTTGTTTTTTCCTTTGTTGCATCCTGTCATTGTTATCACAATAAACAAACAACTAAGAAACGCAAAACTTCTAAGGAAAGCTCTACTTTGAGAAAAGCCTTCCTTAGAAATAAATTTTTTAACTATGTATATAAAGTAAACTACCATTGGCTAATACAGGAACTACCTGCGGAATAAGTTCTTGCGGCAAAGCTGGGCAACCAAAGCTGCGACCAAGCCGACCGTGCTGTTGAACAAACGATGTACTAACATAAGTAGCACCGTGAATAATTATTTCTCGTCGGCGAGCATTATCGTTGAGACCTTTTTCTAAGCCAAATAACAATAAAGCCGAGCCATGTTTTGGACTTTGAATTTCGTTCCCAACTAAATAAAATCCCAAACTACTTTGGTGTGACTCCATTTTGTTAGAAAACGAACGAGCGATATTTTCGCCCGATTTCTGACCATGTGCTACCAAAGATGAAAATAACAGTTTTTTCTTGGCAATATCAATGACAAAAAATCTTTTTACATTCGAGGGCAACGCAAAGTCAACAATAGTAACGATTGGTTTTGCAGGATGAAATTTTTCAAAACCAATTAAAGACTCTTTAAAAGCATCATAATTGACAACTCCTGAGAGCTGGCAATCGGTGTAAAGACATTGTATTTGGTCAATTTTAGTGACAGTTTTGACTTCTGATACGGGAGATTTTGCAAGAAAAATATTAAGCAATAAAGAAACTACTTGGAAGCTAATTAGCATAATTTTATCGATTTCATGTATAATGTTTTATTATTAACAACATTATCTACTAAATCATTGCTATTATGACTAATTATCTTCCATGTGTAGTTGTTTTTATTTCTTATCAGAACTCAACAAATCATAAAATTGGTCAAGTTTTGGCATTAAAATAATACGTGTACGACGGTTTTTTGTTCGACCGTCAGCAGTACTGTTCGTTGCTAAAGTGTTGTATTCGCCTCTACCGGCGGCAATCAATTTATTGGGGTCGATATTAAAGTTTTGTTGCATTACTCTTACAACCGAAGTAGCACGTTTAGCACTCAAATCCCAGTTATCGGCAAGACAATCGGTATTGATTGACACATTATCAGTATAGCCTTCTACCATTACTTCCAACTCAGGTCTTGATTTGATGATAAGAGCTATTTTCTCTAAAACGGCATTTGCTTTTGGCGATATTTTGGTACTTCCTGTGCTAAACAACATTTTGTCTGAAATATTAATAAAGACTACTGTTTTATCAACTTTTATCTCTACATCTTTGTCTTCAATGCCGTTTTTCAGCACACTTGTAAGATTTACGGCCAAAGCTAAATTAATCGAATCGGCTTTGGTTCGAGCTGCTTGAAGCAAATAAATGTATTTGTCTTTTGAGGCTAATTGAGATAAAGTTTTATCAATGTTCGCATTGGCTTCTTTCGATAAAACGGTCAAGTTACCTACTGCATCGAGTTGTTTATCACGCAAACCTTTAAAATCAGAAATTTGCATTTTTAGGTCATTTATTTGCACATCCCGTTGTTGAACTGTGCTGAGCGTAGCATTTTTTTGATTTTCAGCATCTTGTTGCATTCTTGACATAGTTTCAAGTTTGTTTTTGTAATCTTGCACTGTATCGCCACATTTTACTAAATCAGATTCTGATTTTTCATATCTTGACTGTAATTCAGTCAGTTTCTTTTTGGCAACACACGAAGTCATCGTAAGCCCTACGAGCAAAACGAATAAAATTTTAAAAGGAGTTTTCATGATAAATTTTAGATTAATTATTTTAAGATTTATATTAAAAAAGACTGTTTTTCTCACAATAATAGAGAGAATTAAGCCTCTGGAAGGATAATTTAGTCCAAATATCTTCTTAATACCCAAGCCGTAGTTTCGTGCTGTACCATGATTCCCGTAAGAAAATCGGTTGTGCCAGCATCTTTGCTTTTTTCACATGCTTCAATATCTTTTCTTAATTCGACAATGATTGATTCGTGGTCGCTCAATAATTCTATCAACATTTCTTTTTGTGAAGGATAAACATTGGGCGATTCATTAAGTCTTGTTTGGGCGGCAAATTCTTTCATTGTACCGATAGTTTTGCTACCCAATTTTCCGATGCGTTCGGCAATTTCATCAATCGTTTCTTCAAGTTCTGTATATTGGGCTTGAAACAATTTATGAAGTTCCATAAAGCTCTGTCCAGACACATTCCAATGAAACTTTCTTGTTTTGATATAAAGTGTCATTTCGTCTGATAAAATGACAGCCAGTATGCTAACGCTACTATGTAAACGTTCTTGCGTGATGCCTATGGATGGTTGCATGATTTATAGATAATTAGTTTTATGCTTTTTGTTTAATAAACCAAGGTTTGGAATTTTCGTCAGGATTTCCCAAAAGAACTCCCCAAGGCTTTAATGGTTCGATATGATCGCAAATAATTTTAATGATTGCCGTCAAGGGAAGAGCCAGAAACATTCCTGCAACTCCCCATAAAGCACCCCCCACCAATACGATGATGATAGAAATAAGTGCATTGATTTTCACTTTTGATGCTACAATTTTTGGTATAATAAAATTATTATCAATGAGCTGAATCAATATATATGCTGCTAACACATACATGCCATAAGTAAGGGGTTTTGTTGCAAGAGCAATAAGTAAGGGTAGCGAAATTGCTATAAGCCCGCCTATATATGGAATCAAATTGAGTATTGCACCCATTACGCCGAGCAAAATGGCATATTCAATGCCAATTATTAATAATGCCGTTGAGTTTAAAAATGCTACAATACAAGCTTCTAACAAAAGTCCAATTAGATAGCTTTGAATAATTTGTTTTGTAGAAATAAGCACATCGTCTACTTTGCTAAACTCAGTCTTATTAAAAACCTGATGGATGAAATTTAAGAGATGAGATTTATAAAATAATATCAAAAAGATATAAACAGGAATAAGTAAAAGCACAACAAGGCTATTTCCGGTATTAAGAAGTATTTTTGCTATTGCGGTACTACTTTCTTTCACAATTTCAGTGCGTTTTTGAGTAATAAATAAGTTGATTTTATCTTTACTAATGTCAAAATTTTCAGAAACCCATGTTGTACATACACCTATCAATTGATTAAATTTTACTAAAAACTTAGGAAAAGAATCACTCAGCTTGCCTATTTGAATAGAAAGCAATGTGATGATTAGAAAAGTAAGAGCAAGAGCCAATACAAGCGTAACTGAAATGACTAATACACGATTGATTTTTTTATTAACAAAAAAGTTTATTATAGGATTTAATAAAATTGCTATAATAACTGAATAAATAATGGGTAAAATAATACTCTGTGTAATAAATAGTATTTCAGTAAAGGCAAATAAACCAATAATGATTAATGATATTTTTGCATATATGGGAAATCGCAAGGTGTCTTTCATTTGACTAAAGATTTTTAATTCATCCATATTTCGTTCTATAAAATTACCTCCAACGGCTCGGTTCCCAATAATAACCTCGTTGAGTTGTCTTCCATTGTCCTTGAGTATAAGTACGATTTCGATTCGGAACTACCCAATAGCTATCTTTCCTCATATATGTTTTTGTTTGGCTATTCCAAACCCAATCACCATTTATCCAAATATGATTGTTACTCGGACGTGCAGGTCTGGGAGTTTCTACGTAATCTGGTTTTACAGTAATATAAGCTGGTTTACAACCAACTAATAGTCCGACCCCTATCAAATGGATTAAAAAAGTAAATTTTTTCATAATACTTTACTCTAGATCACGATTCGTCTTTTGTTGTTCGTACTAAGCCAATGCCAGAAACGAAAAATATAAGTCCAATCACACCATAAGTAATAAGTGATTTAACGTTGTGTGTTCCGCCAGATGTACCTACAAATAATGTGGCAGCATAAATGAGCCCTCCGATTCCGAGTACGGTAAGCAATGCCCCAAAGATTCTTTTGATATTCATGAGTTTATGTTTTAGAGGTGTTTTGTGGTGATAAAAAGTTGTGTAAGATTTAGTTTTTAAGGTTTTTACAAATAAATTGGCTTGAATAAGAACTTTATACTCGAATATCCATCAAAGAATTAAAAATTCCGAATACTTTTAGTAGCCAAACAATGATAACAACTACAACGACAATATTGAGGATTTTTTTAATTTTTCTGTCCATCGGGATGTAGTTATTGACAAGCCATAAAAGAATTCCTGCAATAATTAAATAAATCAAAATATTGAATAGTGTCATGATGATAATGAGTTAAAAGGTATGTGTCAAAGGTAGTTTGCTTACCGACTGTAAGTGTTATATAATTTGAGGAAAGAGTTATATCATTCACACATTTCATTGTGTTTGAACACTTCTATAATTCACTCTTTCTCGAACTCACAATTATCACAATGCCTCCAATTAGCAGCACTACGCCCAAAATTGGCGACCATTGGATAGGATTGTTTTTTTCTTGGGTTATTTTTATTGCTCCTAAATCAACTACTTTTTCGGTAGTTTTAAAATTGAAACTATTGTAAGCAATCATTAGGATTCCAATGATTACAATAACGATTCCTATTACTTTTGTTTTCATGGTCTTATTTTTTGAAAAATATATTTTTATGTGAAACAGTTTTTTTTGGTGCAGTTATTTGTGTTTAATTTTGATTTATAAGTTTGCCAATTCCCATAGCCAACATGCCGTTTTTTCGTTTAATGATGACATTTGAGTAACCATTAAGTTAATTCCTTTTTTAGACATACGCCAATCAATGTGCATGGTGCTAATGTCGGCATCGTATATATAAATTTTTTTGAAATGATGGCTGCTATTAATTCCTGCCAAATGGCACACCTGAAATGATTTTTGTAAGGCTTCTATTATGAGTTCTTGCGAAATATCGTCGGTAAGTGGTAAATTCCGAAGTGAATATTGACGCTTAGAATCATAAAAAGCCTCTTCAATGAATGAAGCCAGTTTTTCATCTGATGAATAACGAATAATATTATCTGTTTCCATAGGAAAAAAATTTACACTAATGATTTTAATTCTTCAAACAGCTCTCGTTGTTTATCAGTTAGTTTTTCGGGAATTTGTACTTGTAATTGAATATATAAATCTCCCAAAACATCAGACTTCTCATAGATTGGCATTCCTTTACCTTTTAGGCGAATAGTTTTACCATTTTGAGTTCCTTCGACAATTTTTATTTTTACTTGTCCAAATAAAGCATTAACTATCAGTTCTCCACCCAAGGTAGCCGTATATAAATCAATCGTTTGAGTACTATATAAATCATTTTCTTTACGTATAAATTGGTTATGCTGCCCCACCCGAATTCGTACAAACAAATCACCTCTATGGGCTTCACTACTTCCTTTTGCACCTTTTCTTTTTATACGTAATTGTTGGTCGGTGTAAGATCCTGGTTTAGTAGTAATACGCAGTTTTTCATTATCAACTTGAATGATTCGACTCGTGCCTTGGTAGGCTTCTTCCAAAGTAATTTCCATTTCTGTTTCATAATCGCCGCCTCTTCTATGTTGATTATTTCGAGCACCTCTTGTTGTTTTCCCTGAAAAAAATTGCTCAAATAAATCTGAAAAATCTGAAGCTCCATCAAACCCCTCATTTCCATAATACTGCTGGTTTCCGCTTCTTTGATTAGCAGTTTGTTGGTGCTGCTGCCAATTTTCGCCTAACTCATCGTATTTTTTTCGCTTTTCAGGATTACTTAAAACGCCATTGGCTTCACTTACAAGCTTGAATTTTTCTTCGGCTTCTTTATTATTAGGGTTTTTATCTGGATGATATTTTACTGCTAAAGTTCGATATACTTTTTTTATTTCATCCTGAGTAGCTTTTTTATCTATTCCTAATATTTTATAGTAGTCTCTATAATCCACGGCATTGTTAGGTTAAGTATGAATACCAAGTATTATCATCTCAATAAAATGGGGGAAATCTTTTATTAAATAAATAACTTAATTCTATCAAATAAATCACGAAAAAAAGTAATAAATATAGTATTATTCCCCTTTCTCTTCCTCCAAATCGTTATGGTTATCTCCGCCTATGCTGTAATAGTTATTCTCTTCATCTTCACTACCAATGTCTTCTTGTGCATCGTCCAATTCCGAACCTGGCACATCTAAGTCATCGCCCAACGAATCATCAAAATCTTTTTCATTTCGAGTTCTAACTTTGCCGTTATCAACCGTTTCTTTTATCTTAGAAACATCTTCGGGGTCGATCAATACATCTTTTCGAAATTTGCTATAAATATCTTCGCTGGCAGGATATAATGGATACCCCGGAAAATTGATAATTTCTTCCTTTTCGATTTGCTTTTTTAGCAAGTCAGTGTTGTTTTTGTTTTTCATAATAACTTGTATTAGTTTTTAGAAAAATACTCTTTAACAAAAGCATGCTGTTGATTTTCTGTCATTTTATCGGTCTGCGTCACTTCTATTTTTATTTTATCGAAATGATGATCTTCTTTCAAAATATTCAATAATTCGACTTTGGCAGTAGTCGGGCCAAATAGAACCACCTCTTCGTAGTTAATGATAGTTTCGCCCAATTCTTTGTAAAATTCTGCTTGCAGTTGCTGTTCTTTGTAGTGCATTCGGTTTTCGCCCTTTACCATACTGATTTCTCTTTCCTCATGCGTAAATTTCGATTTAATGGTCTTTGTTTCAATCGGATTACTTGAAAATCCCATTATATAGGCGATTGAATGATCCATCCAAATGCCTAAATATTTTGCTTTTGTCATATTCAATAGTAAGGTTTATTTTAGTGTACTACCACGATTTTTATCATAATCTTTTAGTAAGATATCTAATGAATTATAATACTCTTCAAGTATTTTTATGGTTATTTCAGGAGTAGTTTCATTAGGAATCGTAACGGGCATTTCGGCTATATATTTCGATAATTCAGGAAATTTCTCCTGAATCAGCATCGTGATTTCCAAAATATCAGCATTGAGTTCTTTTTGAGTTTTCATAAGGTCTGTGCATAAAAAGTAAAAAAAATCGCTTTTACATAAAGATTGGTAAAAGCGATTTGTATAATCACCACAAAACACTAAAACTTGTAACCTAATGAAACTTGACCTACGGCATTTTTTCCACTACCCAAAAATGGTCGAGAATTATCATTTGTTACATCAATAAAACCTTGATTATATCTCACGCCAACCATTAGTTTGCTGAAATTATAACTCAAACCAGCCGTAAGACCAGCATCAAATTTCTTGAAAGCATCTACCGTCACCTTGTTATCATTATAAGATTTATAATCTGGTGAAGATATTAGAAACGATACAAAGGGGCCTACCTGCAAATCGAAAGCATCTAATTTAAAAGCTACTGGCGTCAACAAATCGATGTAGTTCATGTTTACTGTTTGACTTTCATTTAAGAACTTAAATCCAGCACCTTTCACCGAATAACTCAATTCGGGTTGTATCGACATAAAATTTGGCGAAATTGGCACATCTGCAAAGCCTCCTACATGAAAACCGAAGCGTTCTTTTTTATCAGGCAAATTGGTAAACGAAACATTTGCCGCATTGAGACCTGCTCTTATGCCAAACTTAATTTGAGCTTGAGATACTGTGTTAAAAGCTGCGAGAATCAGAGCCGCCAAAACAACTCCCTTGATATGTTTATTTTTCATTGTTGTATGTTGTATTTATAATGTTAAAAACTGAAAAGGCATAAGCAATAGATTGCTCATTGATAGCTCATCATATTTATTGTACTTCCTTTTCAGCTTCTGATTTCATCTTGTTATTGGCAAAAATAGCAATTTCTACCCGACGATTTTGTGAGCGACTATAATCTGTATCATTTGATGCCGCTGGTTGACTTTCGCCTTTTCCTTGTACTTTAAGGCGACTGCTACTAACACCAGCAGAAGTAAGCTGATAAGCCACAGCACTTGCACGTTTTCTGGATAAATTTTGATTGAATGACTCAGAACCAACATTATCAGTATGACCAACGATAAGCAAATTAGAGTCTGGGTTTTGCGTTAAAGTTTCGGCAAGTTTTCGCAAATCTTCCTTGTTAGGTTCTTTCACATTGTTTTTACCGAAATCAAATAACAATTGGCTATCGAAGGTTACTTTAATACCCTCACCTACCCGCTCTACTGTAGCAGCTTTGCCCAAATCATCCTGTATTTTTTTGGCTTGTTTATCCATTTTATTACCTATTATTACCCCCACTGTTCCACCTACTGCTGCACCCAAAATAGCACCAAGTGCTGTGTTATTTTTTTTGTTACCAATAATACCACCGATTACAGCTCCCGAAGTACCGCCTATAACAGCCCCCTTTTCGGTCTTGTTCATCTTTCTTTTTGTTTGGCTTTGGGTGGTTTTACATCCTGCAAACAAAACACCGAATAGTACGAGTGAAAAAAATATTTTATTCATTGTTCTTGTGTTTTTATAATTAATAAGTAAATATGTAGTATAAACTACACTTTAAAGTTTTTTAATCGCCTGATAATCAAGCTAATAATATAAAATTAAAGCAAAAGAATCAGTAACAATAAGATAACTATAATTGCTCCAATAGAAAGATAAATTCCTCCACCAATTTGTGCAAGATTTGTTTTTAAAGTACGAACTTCTTTGCGTAATTGTTTCTTTTCCTGTGAGCTCATCTGAGATTTATCCATTGCTTTGATTTCGTTTATGCGAGCAATCATAGCATTGGCTTCTGCCGATTCAACTGCTTTAGTTTTAGCTATTGAAGTTGAGTTTGTTTCAGCTTTTAATTGAGTCGGAATAAATGATAATAACATAAACAATGTCATTACAGATAGTGTTATTTTTTTCATTTGAATAGTGATTTATTTCCCGTAAATGACGGGGCATTGTGAAACGATTTTCACTATGCAAATGTCAGTAGCTTTGAAGTTAAAAGTGTTACATAACTTTTTATATTAGTTATATCATTCACACATTTGAAGGAAGAAAAGGGAAGAAAAAACGAGGGTATTATTTCACATCATCGAGTGTGTTACGTTTTTTGTCTTTAAGCGATTTGAAGAAAGAAGGAGTGAGGCCTGTTATTTTTTTGAATTGATTGGAGAGATGTGCCACACTGCTATAATGCATTTTTGCAGCAATTTCAGTAAAATTTAGTTCATCATAAATGATTAGCTCTTTTACTCGTTCAATTTTATGCTTCATGATGTAATGCTCGATGGTTGTTCCTTCTGTTTCTGAAAAAAGATTTGCCAAATATGTATAATCGTGATTTAATTTTTCGCTCAAATAAGTAGAAAAATTCATTTTTGGCAATTCATCAGTATAATGAACCAGTTCAACAATAACATTCCTTATCTTTTCAATTAGTACCGACTTTTTGTCGTCCATGAGTTCAAGACCTGACCTTAATAATGCCGTTTTTAATTCGTCGTGCTGCTGTTGTGTAATATTTTCCATTATTTCTGCTTCACCCAAACTAACATTTACGTAGTGCAGCCCGAGATTTTTCAATTCCTCTTTCACCACCATTTTGCACCGCAAACTCACCATGTATTTTATATATAGTTTCATGCTTCATATAGTTGAAAAGGTGTGAGCCCTTAACACACAATTTTACATTCTATCCATGTACCAATTCAGTTCTTTTTCCATTTTTTGAAAATGAAAAATGGTATCAATAATATTTTGTAAACGCATAAACGCCGTTTCACTTTTCACCACATAATCAAATGCATTATGGTGCATACAATTAACCGCTACATCAATTTTATCTTGAGAAGACAACATTATAACGGGTATCTTAGAATTAATGGCTTTTATTTCGACCAATGTTTCCAGTCCGTTCATGGCATTTTTATTGATGCCATCAAGGTGGTAATCTAAAATGATTACATCGGGGTTGTGTGATAAATGCTCAATGCAAAGTTCGCCACTTATGTAGGTTTCAACATCAAAATCGGCGTGTTGTAGGAATTCAATTTCTAATGACTTCAAAAATAATGCGTCGTCATCTACCAGAAAAAGTTTTATTTTATTTTCGTTTTTCATCATTTTGTATTTTTAATCTTATTAAGCTCTTCTTTCAATTCTTCACAAGCCTGTGTACAGACATTATCAAGTTGTGAAACCAGATCAATTATGACATCTGACTGCTGATTCATATTGGCAAATTCTTGAATTTTTTTCGCAATCGTCTCAAAATCGGCATTAATACCCATGATTGCGAACGAAGGAATCATTTTATGTACTGCCCCATATAATAATTTCCAATCTTTATCAAGCAGGCTTTGTTTCATTGTATTTATCAATGGTGGAGTTTGTTCTAAATAAAGTGAAATCATTTCCATCATCAATACTGGGTTTGATTTTGTTCGCCGAATTAAATAATTAAGGTCTGTACATCTTAATTTTTTAGGCATTGGTTCTTCCTTTACATTTGTTTCAACGGGTATTATAAACGCAGGTTTTTTCACTAAGCCAACTATTTTACTATACAATAACCTTTCGTCGATGGGCTTAGCGATATAATCATTCATGCCTACGTCTTTGCATTTTGCCAAATCTACTGTTGTTACGTCAGCCGTTAGAGCAATGATTGGAATTTTAGAATTCATTGTATTACGAATGTACTCCGTAGCTTCAAAGCCATTCATTTCTGGCATTTGCAAATCCATCAAAACAATATCATAGGTATTATTCTCTAATTTTTCGATGGCTAATTTTCCATTGGCAGTAATATCACATGCAAAGCCAAAATCATCTAAGAGGGTTCTCATTAGCAATTGATTGAGGGCCATATCTTCTACTACCAATACTTTTATATCTTTAATTTCCGAATCTAATTCCATTATTTCAGTTTCTAATATTGCTTCAGCATTTGTCTTTTGAAAATCTAATGTAAAACTAAAAGTAGAGCCTTCATTCTCTTTACTTTCTACCCTAATACTGCCTCCTTGTGGCTCTAATAATTGTTTGACGATGGCAAGCCCTAAGCCTGTACCGCCATATATTCTTGAAGTTTCGCTGGTTGCTTGTTGAAAATTTTCAAAAATATTTTCTATTTTACTTTCTGATATTCCGATTCCAGTATCTTTAACTGCAAACTCAATGGTTACTTTTTCTTCATCTTCTTTCAGCAAAATAACACTTACCATAATTTTCCCTTTGGTGGTAAATTTTACGGCATTGCTCACTAAATTCAAGATAATTTGGTGCAAACGCACGGGGTCGCCAATTATAACTTCTGGAATTTTGGTGTCATAAGCTATATCCAAAGCCAAATTCTTCTCCTGAATTTTTGTTTCAAACAAATGAAGCATGGAAGAAATTGATGCCGACAATTTGAAAGGAATATGCTCAAAGGTCATTTTTCCTGCATCAACTTTTGCTAAGTCGAGTATGTCGTTGATAAGTACAATGAGGGCATCTCCACTGAGCTTTACAGCCGATAAATATTCTTTTTGTTTGACCGTCAATGGTGTTTTTAACAATACTTTCGTAAAGCCGATAATGGCATTCATTGGTGTACGAATCTCATGGCTCATGTTCGACAAGAATTGTTGTTTCGACCTCACCGCTACTTCGGCAATTAGGGCGGCATTTTCGGCTTTGCCTTGTGCTTCTTCGGCAATGGCAGTTGCTAACTCGGCAAATACCTTTGCCTCTATCAATTCTGTTTCAATTTTTCTCTGTTCAGTTATATCTCTTGCCACTACCACCGCCCCAAGCACTTTACTTTGCTCGTCTTTGTAAGTTGAGCCGTTAAATAGCACATCGGTGAACTTATGGTCTTTGATGGTGAGAGGATAATCGGACACAAAACCTTTATTAAATACTTCCTGATACACTGCTTGTGCTTTTTGTGGGTCGGTAAAATAATCAAAGAAATCGGTGTCTGTGAGTTGCTTTCGAGTGAAACCTGTAATATTAGCAAAGGCCTCATTCATGTCCGTAATTTTTCCTTTTGAGCTTATGGTTATCAAAGGGTCTCGACTGGCTTCAATGAGGCTTCGAGAATATTCTGACAATAGTTTTTCTCTTGTTAATTCTACTTCTTTGTTTTTTTGCTCAAGTTCTACATTAATTTGTTCGAGTATTCTGTTTTTTTCTTCCAGAATTATATTTTTTTCTTCCAAAAGTTCTTCATTTTTTATTCTTTCAAATTCAATTTCAGCCCGTTTGGCTACAATTTTTAAAATTGACGAAACTGTTTCGATGTCCTCAATTTTTTTCTGGTGTAGTACTGCAATTAAACCAATGGCATTTTCATTTGTATCGTACAATGGAAACCCAATAGAACCCTCCACATTAAAGTTAGCAAGAGTTTGGCTTTTTGGGAAAGCCTGTCTGCAATTTTCGGGGTAGGCATAAATTGTGCCACGAACCACCTGCTCGCAAGGGCCATCGGCTAAAGGATAGTGTATATTGTCAGTTAACTTACCAAAAGAAGTGATAGAAATGGTCTGAATATCGAATGTTCCTTCTTTATTTTGCTCGAGTTTCCCTATAAATACATGATTGAGTTTGGTCGAGTCGGCGATAAATTGTACGAGCGAATCGAAAAATTCATTTTGAGTTTTATAGCTCGCAAAACGTTCGGAGAAGTCAGTCAGAAACCTTTTATTATATTTACTGAGGGTAATTTCTTGGTTTTTTCGTTGCAACTCTTCGTTGGCTTCTTGCAATTCAAGCGTGCGTAATTGTACTTTTTCTTCTAATTCTTTCGCCTTTGTGTGTTCGGTTTCAAGGTTTTTGTTTTTGGCAAGCACTTGGTCAGTTACTTCATAGCCAATTACTAAAATAGAATAAATGATTTTATTCTCATCATAAATTGGTTGGTAACTAAAATTAAAATACCTTATTTGAGGTGATAAATTTTCATCACGAGCCATTGTTATAGGAAGCTCAATGCCTACATAAGTTTCACCTGTATTATAAACATTTACTAACAAATTCATAACCGATTGGTCGTCGATTTCGGGCAGAATTTCCAAAAAAGGTTTTCCAATTGCTTCTATGCCAACATTCCAAGTTTTTAGCATTGGCTCATTCGCCAAGTCTAATACCATGTTTTCTCCCTTAAAAACACAAATGGGATTGGTAGCTTGGTCAATCAAATTATGAAAACGTAATTCACTTGCTTGTAAGGCATCTATTGATACTTTGCTTTCATTAATAGTCTTGTTATTTTTTGATGACAACATTTTTTGGTTTTTAATATCGTAAATTCAGTTCCCAATGTCCTCAATCGGACTACGTCTTTTGTCTTTCAATTGCTTGAAATGGGACGGCGAAAGTCCCGTAACTTTTTTAAACTGACTTGATAAATGAGCTACACTACTGTAATTCATCTGGTTGGCAATTTCTGTAATGTTCATTTCACCGTAAATAATCAGTTCCTTTATCCGCTCAGTTTTGTGAGAGATAATAAATTGTTCAATGGTAGTGCCTTGTACTTCTGAAAATAAATTGGCCAAGTAAGTATAATCATGGTTCAATTTTTCACTTATAAAGTCAGAAAAGTTTGTTTTGGGTAATTCATCGGCATGATGGACCATTTCGATAATAACATTTTTTATTTTTTCAATCAGCATCGCTCTTTTGTCGTCCATCAGTTCGAGTCCTGCTTCAAGTAAAGCTATTTTTAAATGCTCTCGTTGCTCTGTAGAAAGGGTTTCCATGACATCTACTACGCCCAAATCAACTACGATAAAGTGTAAACCAAGTCCTTTCAATGCTTCCTTTACCATCATTTTGCAACGAGTACTCACCATGTATTTTATATATAGTTTCATTTCGTAAAGTTTTTCTCTAAAATGGCTAAGAGATAGTAATTGGGGAATGTTTTTTTTTAAAGTCTAAAATTCACGGCTCAAAACTCTTTCACTTATACAGGCTTCATATCTACTTTTTATCACCGTAGAAATCATTTTTAAATTGTTCATTGGCATTGAACATGTGCGATGCGTGAGCAGGAATAATTATCTCCTCGCCTTTAATTAAGTATAAAGTTTTTATCGTTGATTATAACTTCGCCTTTATCATCAATTATTTGAGTATTAGTGTCGAAAGGTGAAGCCTTTTCTGCCAATTCTTTGCCAGTATAAAATGATAAAGCGGTAATATTACGCTGATTAACAATGTTTTTTGCTTACCACAGCATTGGGCAAATATTCAATAACTTTAATGATAATATGTGCTTTTGATTTTTCTAATTCAGTAGTGGGTTTCATTTTTTTGTTGTACTCGAAAAATAATTTACGTTTTACGTAAAGGTGAGCAAATTTAAAGGGGAAAACTTATATAATTATCGAAAATTATTATATAATTCACACATTAACTCGTATTTATGATGTGAGTATTCGTTAAAGTTCTATCTTTCTCCTATTATATGAATTTTGACATTTTATTTATCATCAAACACGCAAAGTCATGAACAGAAAAGATAGAGCTGATATAGAAAAAAGCAGCGAAATAAAAGAAGAAAAAAAACTAAACTTCAAGAAATTTTGGGCTTGGGGAATAGGACTCATTGTTGCCTTGATGGTAATTGCTTATGTAGCAGGTTTTATCACTTTCGGCAGTAAGATTCCAGTCGTGAATGATAGCGAGAGAAAGGCTTATTTTGAGAAAGATTCTGCTACTTCTGCCGCTATTGCTAATGAAGTGAAAATGGATAGCGTGAAAGCAAAAGAATAAAAAAAAATGTGGTAACTTTGATTATATTTAGTTGCCACATTTTACACGATTTTACCAATTTTAATAATATTTAAAGACCTATTTCGTCAGCACTTGGGCCATAACTCCCTGGAATTGGCACGTCTAATAATCTCAAAAATACGCCTAATTGAGCTCTGTGATGAATAATCTGGCACAAAGAGTGGTGAACGGTTTCGGCTTTAGACAGCTTCATAAAAATTTCTTCGCCACTTCTTAAAGTCCAAGGTTCTGATAGCTTTTCTTCGTTTTCAGTTACTAAATGTGTTCTTCCATCAATCAATGATTTCTCAAATAAATCCATTAACTCAGTAGTATTATTAATCATAACTGGGTTGTAAGGAGCAGAAGCAAAATCTAACTCATCGGTTGTTAATGCCAAGGTTATCCAAGTGGGCAATTCGGCAATATGCGTAGCCAAACTACGAATAGTCATACTTTTTGGATGCGGTTGCCAGTCGTATTTGTCATTTGGTACGACAGACAACATTTTGCGAGTAGTGAGCGATTCTTGCTCCAATTCTTTAAGGTACATTGAAATCATTGACATAGTTTCTGCTGTTTTTTTTTGTTAATACTGCAAAGAAAAGTTATTCCACTGACAACCCTATGTCAGTGCGATTTTAAATATTTATAATATTTTTTCTCGCCAATTTTTAGTCTAAAACAATGTCCGCAGACGTACAAATATTGTCCGTTATCGGACATATTTTTGTGCTTTTTATTTATAAATCACTTATAATCAAATACTTATATTTTTGGCACAGCATTAGATAATATCTACTAAATTATGAAAAAGCTATGCTAAGAAACTACATTAAAATCGCTTTCCGAAACCTGTTAAAAAACAAGGTTTTTACCTCTATCAATATCTTTGGTTTGGCAATTGGCATAGCTTCTTGCTTGATAATCATGCTTTTTGTGCAAGATGAATTAAGTTTCGATCGATTCAACGAAAAAGCTGACCAAATTGTGCGAGTGGTGTTTCGAGGAAAAATGAATGGCGAATTCATCAAAGAAGCCTCAACAATGGCTCCTACCGCACAAACCCTCAAAAATGATTATCCAGAGGTATTGGCGGCAACTCGTATAAGAAGCTATGGCTCGCCCAAAGTTATTGTCAACGAAAAGGTTTTTGCAAGTGCTTCTTTTGCTTATGTAGATGCAAATTTCTTTCAAGTTTTTACGCTACCATTTGTCAAAGGAGATGTTAAAACTGCTCTCATTGAGCCAAATACGATTCTAATTACGCAGGCAATCGCAAATAAATATTTTGGTAATGAAGACCCAGTCGGTAAAACATTAAATTTAAAAGACAAAAACCAATTATTCAAAATAACAGGAGTTATTGCTGATTTACCAGTCAATTCTCATTTTCACTTCGACCTTTTTGGCTCGATGGAAACTTTACCTGAAGCTAAATTACCAACATGGTTGGCATCTAATTACCATACTTATTTGGTGCTTCAAAAGGACTATGATTATAAAAAATTAGAAGCAAAACTTCCACAAGTAATTGACAAATATATGGGGCCACTTATCAAGCAAGGTATGGGCGTGAGTTTGAGTGAGTTTCGCAAAAAAGGTAATGATGTCGGACTTTTCTTGCAACCATTATTAGATATTCATCTAAAATCTGATTTTTCAAATTCTTCAAGCCTCGAACCAAGTGGAGATATTCGCTACGTATATATTTTTGGAGCAATTGCACTTTTTATGTTATTGATTGCCTGCATCAATTTCATGAATCTTTCTACGGCTGGAGCTTCCAAACGAGCCAAAGAAGTAGGAATCAGGAAAGTTTTGGGTTCTGTAAAAGCTGAATTGATTACACAATTTTTATTAGAATCTATCATTCTGACCTTTGTTGCCTTAGTTTTAGCTTTGCTTTTAGTAAAAATCTCATTGCCATCGTTCAATAATCTATCAGGGAAAGCATTAGATTTTGATTTTACAAACAACCCCCTCATTATTATTGGTATTCTGTCATTTGGTTTATTGGTAAGCGTTTTGGCGGGAAGCTATCCTGCTTTTTTTCTTTCTTCTTTTAAACCCATTTCGGTATTGAAAGGTACGGTTATTCCCAACCGAAGAGGCATCAGTTTTCGTAGTGGATTAGTCGTTTTTCAATTTATTATATCGGTTAGCCTGATTTTGAGTACTACCATAGTTTATCAACAGCTGTCATACATTCAAAGCAAAAAATTGGGTTACGATAAAGAGCAATTGGTGGTCTTGAGAAACGCTTATTTATTGGGCAATAATGAAGCTATTTTGAAAACACAGCTCGAAAAAGACCCTCGTGTAGCAAGCGTTACAGCATCTGCATTCTTACCTGCTGGGCCAACAGATACTAATATGTCGGGTGTTTATCCTGACGAAAAAATGGAGCAAAATAGACGAGCCATTATTTACCAAATTGATACTCAATACATTCCTACGATGGGTATGCAAATAGTTTTGGGGCGAAATTTTTCAAAAGGGCTTACAACAGACTCGTCAAATGTGATTATAAACGAAACGATGGCTAAGACTTTAGGTTGGGGCAAAAAAGCAGTTGGACATATCATCAACCGTTTTACGGATAATAATGGTGGAACGAAAAGTTATACTATTATTGGCGTTGTGAAAGATTTTCATTTCAAATCACTGCATGAAGAAATTGCTCCTTTGATGATGGTTTTGGAAGAAAGTCATGGGTTAATCATCAAAGTAAAAACTAAAGACATTGCTGGCTTATTAGCAACAATGAAAACTGAATGGCAAAAATTCAATTCTGATGAACCATTTACCTACGCCTTTGTTGATGAACTTTTCAATAAATCATATCTTTCTGAACAAAAAACAGGAACTATTCTAAGCATTTTTGCTGGTTTGACCATTTTTATTGCTTGTCTCGGACTTTTCGGTTTAGCTACATTCACAGCCGAACAACGCACCAAGGAAATTGGTGTTCGTAAAGTATTAGGTGCGAGTGTTGGACAATTGATTGCTTTGTTATCAAAAGATTTCTTGAAATTGGTTTTAGTTGCTTGTGTAATTGCATTTCCTTTGGGCTATTTGGCAATGAGTTTGTGGCTACAAGATTTTGTTTATCGAATCAATATTAGTTGGTGGATATTTGTTTTCGCAGGGGCGGGAGCAATCGCAATTGCCTTATTGACAGTAAGTTATCAGGCAATAAAAGCTGCTTTAATGAATCCTGTGAAGAGTTTGAAAACGGAGTAATAAATTTATCGCTAAATCCATGCAACGTTTATAAAAATATATTGTCGTTTGATGCGAGTCTTTTGTAACCTTTCCTTTTTTGCAAAGTATTCACATATAATTAATCAATTATTAAAACTTGTTAAAAATGAATCCTTTAACAAATTTTAAAAGGACTTTGAAATCACTTTGAAATAGATTTGAATAAAAATTCAAATCTTTATTGAAAACACATTTTATGAAAAAAACGCTTTTACTTTTATTTTCACTCACAACCTTTAATTATTACCATTCATTTGCTCAAATTATACCTAAAAACCTTGAAGCAAAACGAACAAACAAACAAGTAATAATTGATGGAAAATTAACAGATTTGGCTTGGCAAGATGCCTCTAAAGCGGACGATTACACCGAATTTCGACCAAAAGCTGGTAGAAAAGAAGAAAAAGGTAATAATACCGAAACCTTTTTGATGTATGACGATGCTGGTATTTATTTTGGTGGGACTTGCTTTGAACGAAACATTGATAGTGTTTCAAAAGAATTAGTCGGACGTGATGGTTTCGGAATGAATGATTATATCGGGCTGATTTTCGATACTTATAACGACAAATTGAATGGTTTTGAGTATTTCTTGACCCCACTCGGTGAGCAATGGGATGCAAAAATGACTTCCAACCAAAATAGCAACAATGGTGGTGAAGATTTTAGCTGGAATGCAGTCTGGAAAAGTGCCGTGGTAATGCACGATAAAGGGTGGTCTTTCGAAATGTTTCTGCCCTATTCTGCCATCAGATTTAGTAAAGATAAAGTTCAAAACTGGGGCTTAAATATTACCCGACGACGACGAAAAACCGAGCAACAATATACATGGAATGCTATCAACCCCAATGTTAATGGTTTCTTGACTCAAGAAGGGCAATGGACAGGAATTTCAAATATAAAACCTCCTTTGAGATTACAACTTTTCCCTTATTTTTCGGTTTATGGTAATCATTTTCCTGCAAATCAAGCAGACCAAAAAAATTGGACAAACCAAGTTTCGGGTGGGCTTGATTTGAAATTAGGACTCAACCAAGCATTTACTTTAGATGCTACGCTGATTCCTGACTTTGGGCAAGTACAGAGCGATAATAAGGTTTTGAATCTCACTCCTTTTGAAGTAAAATTCAATGAAAATAGGTCTTTTTTTACTGAAGGAACGGAGCTTTTCAATAAAGGAAACTTGTTCTATTCAAGACGCATCGGTGGAACACCCCTGCATTTGTACGACGCTTACGATGATGCCAAATCAAATGAGGAAGTTACCAATAATCCTACCGAATCTAAACTGATAAATGCCTCAAAAATCTCTGGTCGTACCAAAAATGGACTTGGAATTGGTGTTTTAAATGCAATTACCCAAACACAATATGCTACTATTGAAAATATCGAAACTGGCGAAAAACGTAGATTTGAGACTAATCCTACGACTAACTACAATCTGTTTGTATTAGATCAAACACTTAAGCATAATTCGAGTATAAGTTTTGTAAATACGAGCGTAATTAGAGGAAGCAACGATTATAATGCCAATGTAAGTGCAGGTCTTTTTAGCTTTTCAGACAAAAAAAATACGTATAATTTATCAGGAAGTGCTTCTGTGAGCAATTTAAGGTATAAAAATGCTGGCGAAAAAAACTCCCTCGGTTATAGTCATTCACTCAGTTTTGGAAAAACAAGTGGGCGATTTAATTTTAATGTGTCGCAAGCCTTAACCGATACCAAGTTTAATAGTAATGATTTGGGGTATTTTACTAACAATAATTTTATCAATCACAGCTTTTATGTAGGCTACCGATATACCGAGCCGAAAGGTTGGTACAACAGACTGTTTTTTAATTTCAATGCAAGTTTGAGCAACTTATTTTCGCCTATTGGTGCAATCGAAAGTAAATATCAGCAATCTCGTCTGCAATTTAATATCAATGCTCAAACCAAAAAATTGATGTGGTTTGGACTCTTTGGGAATTACAATCCTGCACAAAATGATTTCTATGAGCCTCGCAATGAAGGTCGTGTTTTCAGAAGAGGAAATAGCATCGCTTTGGGTGGGTGGTTAGAAAGTAATTCAGCAAAAAAATACTCATTTAGTGCCGAGGTTTTTGAACGAGTATTCCTAAATTTTTATCAACTAAATGGTCTTGACTTCTCTTTAGGGCAAACTTATCGCTTCAATAGTAAATTTTCTATCAAACTTAATTGGGGGTATGAGCCTCGCCCAAGAAGTTTGGGTTATACCACAACATTGGCAAACAATACTATCTTATTTGCTATCAGAAAAGTCAATACTTTTGATAATATTCTTACCTTGAAATATAATTTTACCAATAAAATGGGGCTATCTTTCAGAGCAAGACATTATGCGAGCATTGTAAATATAAAGGAGTTTTATACTTTAAACAACAATGGCTCTTTGACACCCAAAACAGGCATTACCGATAATTATAATCGAAACGTCAATTATTTCAACGTTGATATGGTTTATACTTGGCAGTTTGGGCCAGGTAGTTTCTTAAATATTGTCTGGAAAAACGCTACTGTCAATAGCTCTGATATTGCTAACAACCGTTACTTTGAAAATTTACAAAATACACTTCAAACCGACCCAAATAATAATATTTCGCTAAAAGTTATATACTTTATTGATTATTTGAATTTTAAAAAGCTAAGATAAACATCATTAAGGAGTAAGAAGCAAATGCTTATTCTTTAATTTCTATATAAATTTAACATAGCGTTTCTTAATTCATTTTCTAAAATTAGCCGTTGGTTTTAGCCTGAAATCATCTGTCCGTCATCGTACAAATAAACGTCCGATTTCGGACATTATTTTTATATTTAAAAACACAATATGCTGATAATCAATAATTTATAAATATGGCATAGCGTTTGAAAAGTTATAATTAACATTTAATGGGAAGTAAGTATCACCAAAGTATTTGCTTGAATTATTTGCTAAATGGTTTCATTTGTCAAAAAAATACCTAATGATACAGTTAAACAACATCTCAAAATATTATCCCGCGGGTTTTGGTAAAACTTATGTCTTGCGAAACATTAATCTCGAAATAAAAGAAGGCGAATTTATTTCTATCATGGGCCCTTCTGGTTCAGGAAAATCTACACTACTTCACATTTTAGGTCTTTTAGAAGAAGCATCAGACGGAGAATATTTATTTGAAGGAACGCCAGTGCAAAAGCTTTCGGATAAAAAACGCACCGAATTGCACCGAACCAGTATTGGTTTTGTATTTCAGGCATATCATTTAATTGATGAATTAACAGTTTATGAAAACATCGAAACACCGCTTCTGTATAAAGGGCAGTCATCGTCAGAGCGAAAAAGTAGAGTAGCTGATATTTTAGATAGATTTAATATTGTTGGTAAAAAAGACCTTTTTCCATCTCAACTTTCGGGAGGGCAGCAACAATTAGTGGGTATTGCACGAGCAATTGTTGCTCAACCAAAAATTATTTTTGCCGACGAACCCACAGGAAACCTCCACTCAGAACACGCCAAACAAATCATGGAATTATTTAAGGAATTGAACCAAAAAGACGGTGTAACTATCGTACAAGTAACTCACTCAGAAGTAAATGCCGAATATGGAAACAGAATCGTAAGGCTGAAAGATGGCTGGGCAGAAGCCCTCTAAGCGAGGCGTCTCACCGCCCCCAAAGGCGAACTTTAACCATATTTTTTAAGCTTTTTATATCTAATAAACTATGAAATATAATTTTTTAAAAATTACTCTTTTAAGTATCCTATTATTCCCACATTTGGGATTAGGAGGCTTGTACGCACAAAAAATTTCCTTAAAAGAATGTGTTGATGTTGCCATCAAAAACAATTTGACTTACAGAGAAAGTCAGATTTTGGGCGAAAGTGCCAATGTTGAATTGTCAAGAGCCAAATCTCTAATTTATCCACGCATAGGTTTTGGCACTGGGCAAGACCTTCGTGTTGGTCGAAGCATTGATCGCTTTACCAATTCATTTATAGAAGAGGTTTATACCACTAATTATTTTGGTTTACAGGCAAATATGATGCTTTTCAATGGTTTTCAAATAAAAAATCAGGTTCGTCAAAATGAACTCTTGCGTGATGCAGGTGCAAAAAATGTGGAGGCTGTAAAAAACAGAACCATTATTGGAGTCTTACAAGCGTATTTGCAAGTATTGGCTTCGCAAGAATTACTGGAAGTGAGCAAACAACAAGTAGAAACTTCAAAATCTCAGGTCGAGCGAATCAATAAGCAAATAGCTGCTGGCGTGGTTGGGCAATCGGAGCTTTTTCAAGTACAATCACAATTGGTCAATGATGAATTTTCGTTGGTAAGTTCTCAAAACGCCAATAAAGCTGCAAGGCTTGCTTTGTTTCAATTGATGAATCAGTCAGTTAATAACAACCTTATTTTCGATTCTTTGAATGAAGAGTTTTTAATTTATACTGTTGAAAATCAATCAGTTGAGCATATTTTTGAACAAGCTATCAATAATTTTCCAGAGATAAAAGCAGGTGAACTACGCATGAAAAGTTTTGATAACCAACTCAAAGCTACTCAAGCAAACGTTTTACCTCAAGTTAATCTTTCAGGAAACTACGGCACGTTTTATTCTTCATCTAATAAAGCAGAAAGTTATTTCAAGCAAATTAATGGTACTCGAAGCGGCTCATTGAGTTTAGATATTAGTTTTCCGATTTTAGGACGACTACAAAATTCTCCACGAGTTTCGGCTGTGAAAATTCAACAACAATTAACCCAAAATCAACTCAATATTACAAAGCTTCAAATCAGACAAGCCATTGAACAGTCTTACCAATTGCTTTCAGCTGCTTCCGACCGATACAAAGTAGCTACCAATCAGGTTAATATTTTAGACCAAAATATCAAAGCAGTTGAAAGTAGAATCAATGCAGGAACGGTTAATTTTATTGAATATGTGCTTGCAAAAACTAACTTCGACCGGGCAAAATCTAACTTGGTACAAGCAAAATATGAGTTTTTGTTGCAAAATAAAATTTTAGATTTCTATAAAAATGGAGAGTGGAAGATAGAGTAAACGATAGTCCATAGACCACAAGTCAATGGTTAAAATAACTATTGACTATCGACTTCTTCAATACTTTACACCATTTTTTTCTAAAATCCCTTTTGCATTAACATTGCCTTCTTTTGCTGATTTTATATACCATTCGGTAGCAGTTTTTATATCGCCACGAGCAACGTAATTAATACCAATATTGTATTCGTATTCGCCCGTTGTTTCTTTGGTGGCGGCCTTTTGCCAATATTCAACTGCCTTTTGGTCTTGTTTCAATTCAACATAAGTTACGCCAATGTTTCGATAAGCGGTCAAATACTCTGGATTTTTGCTTATCAAAGCGTCTAATTCTTTTACTTCTTGCTCAAAATTTGTTTCTTTTCGATAGGTAAACGACCGATTAAGGTGTGAATCCCACAAATCTGGTTTCAATTTAATTGCCTCGTCAAATGCTTTTCGAGCCTCATCATATTTGCCAGTTCCTGTAAGTGCCAAGCCAAATGAATTCCAATAATCGGCGTTTTTTGGTTCGTTTGTTACGGCTTCTCGATAATATCTTTCTGAGTTAGGCATATCGCCCATTTTATAATAAGCAGTGGCAAAAAGCCAGTTGGTTCGATTGGTTTTTGGCAGGTATTGTGTAGCTCGCTCAAAATATTTAATAGCCATTTTTTGGTCACCTTCATCCAAAAACATTGAGCCTATTGTACGACACACATCTCCGTTTTTGAAACCTCCATCATCGGCACGCATCAAGTATTGTTTGGATGTTGGAAATTCTTTTGCTTCTAAATAATACCAGCCCAAATTACTCAAAATCATGGCATCGTTTGGAAACTCTTTGTCGGCCCCACTAAAGAGAGTCAATCCATTTTTCCAAATACGAGTTTGCTTGAAACTTAGTCCGCAAAGTACCAAAACTACAACACCAAAAGCAGGTAAAACAATTTTTGATTTTTTATATAACTTATTAATAATTAAACCTAAAAGAAATAAAGGGCCTACCGAAGAAAGATAATAATAACGGTCAGCAACAATAGCACTACCAACAGGAAATGGAAATTGAAGAACTGTAGAAACAGAAATCAAGAAGAAAGCCCCAGCCCACCAAATTCGTTTATCATTTCGTCCAAACCAATATAAAGTCCCTACGAGCAGAATTAAGCCAAGAAAACTCATTGAGTAAATCGCAGGGAGGTTTCCATTTGGTTTTCCGGGGTAAGGATAAAACGGAAAAAGGTTAAAAGGTATTACCGTTTTTATCCAATAAAAACAAAAAGCATAACACGACATCAAAATACGCTCGCCTATTGTATAAGCATTTGAAATCACCGAAGTAGCGTCTGCTCCTGCATCTTTTTGAGCGTGTGTAGCAAGATAAGCAAAAATAAACGTTACAATAAAATAGGGTATTTTATTGTAAATGAGCTTGAGATTCAAAGGTTTTTTCAAGAAACAATAGTCTGTAATGATTAGAATCGCAGGTAAAACAACTGCCATTCCTTTCGACATACAAGAAGCAATAAATAAAAGGAGCGATATAGCATAGAACTTTTTATCTTGTTTTTTGTCAAATTTTAGATAAAACCAAATCGACAAAAGCAAAAATAAAGTATAAAGTACGTCCTTTCGCTCGGCTGCCCATGCCACCGACTCAACATGCAACGGGTGAACGGCGAATAAAATAGCGGTAAAGACTGCCGTCAAAAAATTACCATTTAGTTTTTGTAATAGCTTGAAAACCAACCAACTATTAATGGTATGAAGAATCAAATTATCGAGATGATACAGCCATGTTTGTTCCTTTACTAAAGCATATTCGATGGCAAACGAGAGCATAGTAAGTGGGTGATAATTTCCAACGGCATATTTGGTAAAAAGCCCTTTTAGGTCAAAATTCTTTACTATATCATTTAATATAATGTACGGCTTATCGTCCCAAACAAATTGGTTTTGCCAAACTGGAATATACGAAACAAAAATTAGTAAAGCTAAAATCGCAGGAACCCATCGGGTAGCTTTTTCATTATCAAAAAATACAAGTACTTGACTATCAATCACTTGTGAAGCATGACGAGAATTTATTGGCCGTACAGCTTGTTTCGATTGAGGTTTTTGTTTTGCCATTTTTAATGGGTTATTAAGGTTATACAAAAATATTTCAATTTTCTTGCCAAACCAACGGGTCATCCGACTTTTTAGGGATATACCACCTTAGAAAAACAGTAATTATACAAACAAAAAGAGGCTACCTTTTTGATAGCCTCCTTAGATTTACTCAAATATTATAAAAATCAATTGGCACAACCTTGTATATAAGCTTGAAAAACTGTACCATTATTTGCTTCAAAAGTGCTACCACCGCCAGTTAAACTTGGCTTCAATTCGATTGATTTTCCAGCCTTTAAAGTTACTGTTGCATTACCTGCAATTTTATTACTTGCAGTAATTGTTTCGGATGCTTGCAAGGTTGTAATACCTGTATCTATATTATTGGTAGGGTTTATTAATACCAATGTTGTTGGGCATGGATTTGTTTGATTGAGTTTTGTTGAAAAAACACCTCTTCCATGTGTTCCAACTACAACAGTATTATCGGAAGCTCGAAATTTAAGCATATCGCACCGCACATGAGCCAAAGTTGTATTGGTAGGTGCCCATTGTGGGTTTACAGCGGTAATATCAGAAGTTGACCAAACACCTAATTCGGTAGCCAAAAGCACCTGTTTTGTATCCACAGGGTTGATTAAGGCGTATCTGATAGGGATATTTGTTAGTCCTTGTCCAGCTTCATCTTTCGAAATCCAAGTAGTTCCACCATCGGTTGTATAAAAAACAGACTTGATATTATAGTTAGATTTCGTTACAATAATTGTATTTTCGGTCGTTCCAAAATCCAAAGACGAAACATTTCCCAGAGCAGTAGTACCTTTATCCATAATTTTGGTAATAGTTGCAAGGGTTTGATTTCCTGCAACATTGATTCCAGTAATTTTATAAACATCACCTTCTCCTGTGCCAAGAAATAAGTTTCCTTGTATTTTTCCGAGTTTCAAAAATGAAATATTCAATGCCCCAGCTCCAGTAATTGAAACTGTTGAGGTAACATAAGTATGGTTTGGAGAAGAGCCTGTGATATGGTAACGAATGATTTTTGTGTCTTCCTCACCAGCAAGTGTATTATTATGCCACAAAGTATGGTTTGGCGAATCATAATCACAAGGGTTGATAAATTGTCCTCTGTTACTAAACTGTGGCTGCATTTCTACCCAATTACATTGAATATTTGTGCAAGAATTATTTATTGGGCCTGCTTTATTAAGTTTGGGCGTAACATTTGTATAATTGCTAATAACAATGGTAGAATCTAATTTATCAATAAATGCCAAACCACCATCGCCAGAATTTATTTCAAAACCCGAACCAATAGCAAGTGTATTAGATGCTGAGGTAAGTGTTTGAGTGCCATTGTCTTGGGCCCCTGCAATGATGCTTCCGTTATTAGCGATACTATTTATATCAACACTAAAAAACTGCGTAACATTATATCCTTTGTTGCGTTTTTGAAAATTAGGATAATTTGGTGGTACTGGATTTCCCCAGTTATTGGCATAATAAACACCTCCATCATTGCCAAATATAGCTTCATCAGGGAAGCCAGGACGTGCCGCAAAAGCATGGTTATCGACGTGCATCATAGCACCCAAAGCTGCGTAGCCCAATTTTGGTAGCCAAGATGTGCCCCCATTAACCGATACACTAAACCCAATGCCAGCGGCATAGAGTTTGAGAGGGTCGGTAGCGTGCGTTCCTAAAATCAAATCGTACCAACCTTGATTACCAACAAATTGTTTATCACCACCGCCGCCTAAATCAGTGTACATTGGTACTGTCATTGTTGTCCAGGAAGCACCTGCATTGTCACTTTTCAAGAAAAACTTTGTATTGTCTTCATTTCCTGCCGAAACTGCATAAATTACTTGACTTGCTCCGCTTGTGCTTGGTGCAAGGGCAATTTCGACTCTACCGTTGGCAAAAGTGCCAGCAGGAGTAATCAAATCGAAGTTACTTATTGTATTATCAGTTGATTTATACATTTTGACGGCTGTACTTGGTGTTCCTTCTGCTACATACAAAATACCATCAGAGCCAAGTTCTATATCCGAAATTTTATTTGCACCATCAGCTGGTGGGGCGTTTGTTCCTGTGAGGGCATTCCAAGAAGTACCACCATCAATTGACCTAAAAACACCAAAATAATTAAGTACAAAGATATTACCTTGTGCGTTTACAATAATTTTGAAGACTTCTCTCCATCCTGCTGCTAAAGTAGGGTTTACATAATCAGGTGTTGTAGAAGCGAGTCTTGTCCAATTTAGGCCTCCGTTGGTAGTTTTCCAAATACCATTTCCACCTGACCCCGAACCGCCAGTATTGCTTGTAGCACCCGAGCCGCCTCTTTCGCCTGTGCCTACATACATAATCTGAGGGTTTGAGGGGTCGTAAGTAATATCGCCAATGGCAATATTATCCCAAAAATCATCAATTTTCGTCCAAGCTGTATTAGCATTAGTTATATCAGTATTGTACCCCAAGCCACCTGCCACGCCACCTGCCCAAACTTTCTTTTTGGTGACATCATTTGGGTCAAACATGATGGCACGAGTTCGTCCACCAATATTGTTAGGACCTCTTTCTGTCCACGCAATATTTGGAATTGGTGCCATTAGTTTTATCATTTGGGTCATAATA
>NZ_JAYWCU010000064.1:0-6042 GCF_043780375.1 Emticicia sp.
TTTTGGAATTCTTACTTATTAGACCAATATTCTGATGGCGAAGATTTGAATTTTATCAATCGCTACAATAAAGATTTGATTGACAAAATTAGCGTAGAAAGCATCAAAAAAGCAGCTAATAAGTTTTGTGGAGAAAACTTGGCAAAGTTTGTACTTTTGCCTGAGAAGAAATAATTTAAATGTGCCCAACTTATCAAAGCTCCTTCTTTTATAGAAGGAGCTTTTTTTATAAACTAAATACCTAATAATCAGAACATTAGCTACAAATATGACCGTTTAATAAATACTTTGACCGCTTAGTAAATTTTGGAATTAAAATTTTGAATTTTAAAAAATGTATTAATAGCTTTAATTAAAATAATGGATTCCCAAATCAATAATTCCTCAATTAAACTCAATTCATATCATGAAAAAAATTATCCTTTTTCTCATTGTATTTGCAGTAACTACAAATGTATTTGCTCAGAGTACGCTCATTACTCCAGGTAATCAAGAAAATAAAAATTCAGCCCCAGACTTAATTTTAACAAGTAATGGTATTCCAGAATTACGAGGTCAAAGGTCGGCTGGTACATTAGTAGCTCCCACAGCTACTACATTTGGCTCTAACCTTTTACAATTAAATGGCCATGGATATACAGGAAGTGGGTATGCTCTGGGGGCACAAGTAAGATTTTATACGACAGAAACTTGGTCTTCTACTGCGAGGGGAACAGACATCCATTTTACCTCTACCAAAAATGGAACAACCTTAGCAACTGAAAAAATGAGATTGACAGGTGATGGGTATTTAGGAGTTGGTACTACTTCGCCATTAACTACTCTTAATGTAGCAGGTGGAAATTGGGATTTAGCTACTACTAATGGAGACTTTGCCATTGGTAACAGTACTTATAAATTGAAGTTTGGAGTTGCTACTGGTGGTGGTGGTGCAGGAGATGCAAGAATTTATACCACAGGCGGTACTCATCGAACAATTTTCGGAAGTAATAATATTGATATTATGACAGTAACTCCAACAGGTGTTGGTGTTGGAACGATTACCCCTTCGACTGGCTTCCAGATTGCTGGTACTACAAATAATCAAACAGAATTAAGCCTTATTGCCCAAAATTCAAATTTAACGGCTTTAAGTTTTAATAGGTCAAGTGGTACTTTAGCTGCTCCAACAGCTACTGCAAGTGCCTATAATTTGGGCTGGATAAACTTTAATGGCTATAATGGAACTTCATTTCAAACATCATCTTCAATCAGAAGTTTGACTACTGAAGCTTGGACTTCAACAGGTAGAGGCTCATACCTAAGTTTTCATACTACAAATGTAGGCACCACCGCAATGACTGAAAGACTAAGAATTGGAGACGGTGGAAACGTAGGGATTGGCACGACTATTCCAACTGGTAAACTACATATTGAACACAATGGTACAGATGCAGACCCGCATCTCAGAATTCACTCTACTGGTTTATATTCACGTATAAACTGGACTACAAATACGAATGCTAATACATGGATAGCTCAAAGTTATTTAGAAAGTGCAACTGCCGCATCTAATTATTGGCGTTTAGAATATGGTGGAAGTCCAAGACTGTATATAGCAGGAGATGGAAATGTGGGTATTGGCACATCTACACCTGATAATAAATTAGATGTTTTGGGTATCATCAGAGCCAATGAGGTAATTGTAGAAACAGGCTGGGCAGATTATGTTTTCCAAGATAATTATAAACTAAAACCTTTAAGTGAAGTTGAGGCTTTTATTAAAGAAAATAAACATCTTCCTTCAGTACCATCAGCGGCTAAAATCCAAGAGAAAGGAGCTCATGTCGCTGAGTTAATGACTAAAATGATGGAAAAAATAGAAGAATTAACACTATATTCTATCGAACAAAAGAAAGAAATAGAAGAATTTAAGCGATATTCTATCGAACAAAAGAAAGAAGTAGATGAATTGAAAAGACGCTTAGACGAAAAGAAATAATTACAAACGCTAAAAATCTAAAGTGATGAATAAAATATTAATTATATTATTAGTAGTAATACGGAGCATTTCTGCTAATGCACAAATAGAATGTGGCACTAAAGTAACGGGTCCGCCAATTAGATTTAGTACCAAACAACAAGATAGTTTACGTGCGATTTTAGCTGTAACTACACCTTACGCAGTAAGGGTACATATCACTGTTTTTGCTGATGATAACGGAACAAACGTTGGTGCGACGGATGCTGATGTTATGCGTCAATTTCAGAATATGGTAAACCAGTATCAACCTCGTAGTATTTGTTTTATACTGATTGATGTACGTCAAGTGAATAATACGGATTTGAATAGTCATGATGCAGATACCGAAGAAGCAGAATTAAATCCATATAAAATTTCTGGCTGCCTCAATATTTTTATTCACAATAGTCTTCCAGGCTTAAACGGTACTGCTTATGCTATTCCTAACACCTATTTGAGTTTGTCAGGTACAACGATTGCCAGCACAACTAACCTCACTACCATGGGGCACGAAGCTGGACACTGTTTTGGATTATATCATACTTTTGAAGATTTTTATGGCAGGGAGAATGTAACAAGAAGTTCGGGTAATGCTTGTTATGACTGCGGTGTGGATGGTGATTTATTATGTGATACTGCTGCCGATGACCCAACGAATCCAAACGATAATGTAAACTCATCTTGCGTATATATCGGCGGTAGAAATGATGATTGCGGAGTCGGCTATACACCTCCTACTACCAATGTTATGACTTATGGAAATAGAGCCTGTCGATCAATTTTTTCAGCAGGTCAAGGAGATAGAATGCGGTCAATGATGATAACCAGTGCTACACTTACACCAATTGTAGCTGATAATGTGGTTTTCGCTCCTGTACTAAATGCCACTTTTACCTACTCAACTGGTGTAGGACAGGATTCAGCCAGAGATGAACTTTACATAAGCAACAATACAAGCGATAACTATAATGTAACTGGAACGGCCGTGAGACATTTACAGTCTAAAAAAGTATATCTAAAGCCAGGCACTCATTTCTACCCATCATCAGGTGGCAGAGTGCATGTAAAGACGAATCTATATTGCAATTAAGCTAATGTACTTTTAACAAAAATTCCAACTTTTTTATAGAAAAAGTTGGAATTTTTTAACCAAAGAAAATCATGGAAACTATCAATAAAATTCATGTTGGTAGTAGAAAATTTCTATTACCCGAAGATATGCTACATTTAGAATCTGATATTAATTATACTATAATTTCGCTCAAAGATGGTAAACAATTAATCACGGCTACAACACTTAAAAAACTGGAAATGAGGCTTTTACCTTTCAAAAACTTCATAAGAGTCAATAAGTCAGCCATTGTAAATCTTGATTATATAAAACCCGTTGACGATACATTTACACTATCAAATCTTAGAAAAGTGGTATTTTCTCGCAGACGTGGAAAAATATGGAAAGATCAACAAGTAGCTTAAAATAAAAAAGGAACATTTAAAAGGTGTTTCTTTTTAATTCAGCCTTCCATTTCCAGCATTTTAGCTTCCCACAAACCATTCATTTTCTTTAATTCCAGTTTCACGACTTCATAATCACTGTTAGTTTTTTGCATGGCGTGATTATCTTTAAAAACTTTTGGGTCAGCCATTTTTCCTTCTAAAGTCGCCATTTGATGCTCTAAATCAGTGACTTTTGCCTCAATTTCAGCAACTTCTCGTTCGAGTTTCTTTACCAAATTAGCATTTGCCACAGGTTTATTTGCTATCGGTTCAAGTTTTTTTGTAACCGATTGATTGCTTGTTATAGTAGGCTGTGGATTGGAAACTATTGATTGTTTATTGTCTTCCTGCCAAGTTTCGAACTCATCATAAGTGCCTGGATATTCTTTAATTTGATAATCTTCGATATACCAGATTTTGTTCGCAACTTGGCTCACAAAATGTCTATCGTGTGATACAACTACATAAGTTCCTTCATATTGGTCAAGGGCTTGAATCAGAATATTGACCGATTGCATGTCTAAGTGGTTGGTAGGCTCATCAAGAAGTAAGAAATTGGCTTCCGAAATTAAAACTTTTGCCAAAGCAACTCTTGATTTTTCTCCTCCCGAAAGGACTTTTATTTTCTTAAAAACATCCTCTCCATTGAATAAAAAACAACCCAAGACCGAACGTAATTCGGTGTCAGATTTTCCTCCGTCAGCATATTTCAACTCTTCCAACAGGGTTTCTTCCAAGTGTAAAGATTCCATTTGATGTTGAGCAAAAAAAGAAAAATTAACATTATGGCCTAATTTTCGTTCGCCATCAATACTTTCATCACCTGCCACAATTCGCAATAAAGTAGATTTTCCCTTGCCATTTGCACCAATCAAGGCAATTTTATCACCTCTTTCGATGGTAGCGGTAGAATTTTTCAAAATCACTTTATCGCCATAAGCCTTATTGATATTTTCTAATGAAAATACGTTTCTACCAGGATTTACACCAAATTTAAACTTAAAATGTACCCTTGCAGCCGCATCAACCACATCATCAATCAATTCAATTTTATTCAAAGCTTTAACCCTCGATTGTACCTGTCGAGCTTTGGTTGCTTTTGCTTTAAAACGTTCAATAAATCGCTCAGTTTGACGAATTTGCGATTGCTGATTTTCATAGGCACCTTTCTGAATTTCGCTACGAAGTGCTTTTTCTTCTACATAATAGGAGTAATTGCCTGCATAAGTTACTAATTTTCCGCCAGTAACCTCGACAGTCGTATTACAAACATTATCCAAAAATTCTCTATCGTGAGAAACTACAATCACCGAGTTTTCATAATTCAGAATATACTTTTCTACCCATTGAATTGAAGGTAAATCCAAATGGTTGGTAGGCTCATCGAGGAGTAAAAGTGCAGGTTTTTGCAAAAGTAGTTTTGCCAACATCACACGCATACGCCACCCCCCCGAAAATTCTTTTAAAGGTTTTTGTAATTCTTCAGTTTTGAAACCCAAGCCCTCCAAAATTTCCTCAGCTTTTGATTGAATTGTATAGCCACCTAAATGGTCAAACTCTTCTTGTAAATGCCCCAATTTATCAACCAAATCATCTTTATAATTGACCTCCATTTCGTGCAACACCTTATCTATTTCGATTTGCAAATAGTTTTCACGCTCGAAAGCCTGCATTGCTACAGCCAAAATCGAATCTTGGGTTTGGTATGAGAGTAAATCTTGGTTCAAGAATCCAATTGAGCAATCGCCCGCTTTTGAGATACTTCCTGCATCGGGTTGGTATTCGCCTACAATCAATCGCAGAAGTGTTGATTTTCCCATTCCATTCAAACCAATTAGACCGATTTTGTCTTTGGGTTTTATTTGTAAACTTGCTCCGTCGAAAATAGGTCTTCCGCCAAAATAAAATGATAAATTACTAATTGTAAGCATTTAAGATATGTATAATATTTAATTTTGAAATATGAAATACTGCGTAGTTTTTGGCAAAGATACGAGCGAATCGGAAGAAAAAGTCAATAACTTAATAGAAATCAGTGAAAATATAGGATAAAGTGTGTTTTAGTCATTTTATTAGCTTTCCAAATACTGTGTTGATGCCGATTTTCTTGTCTTTTTTCAGCCTAAAAATGTAAAATACTTTGAATTACACATGATGATAAAGTCTAATAAACTATTTTTTTTTCAGTTTATTTTAAACCTAATATTTAGTCAAATAAATAGCATTTAGAAAGTGATTAATCAAATTACTGGAAATATTAGAGGTAAAACAAAGAATTTTTCTTAAAATTGCTTTTATATTATTTCGTTAACGAATCGTTCACACAATAAATTCAAACCCATTCGTTGTAAGAAAAAATCAAACTATTTCAATATGCAAACCTCATTAAAATCTATTTTCTTATTTTTAACACCCAAAAGTTCGTTACTTTCTTTCGTTTTAGGACTTGGAACTTTATTATTTGGGATGCACTTTCCAATTTTCTCGCAAAGCTCATTGCGAGTCGATGCTGATAATCAGCATATTACGGTTTTTCTAAATCG
>NZ_JAYWCU010000065.1:0-32701 GCF_043780375.1 Emticicia sp.
CATCTTCCCAGTTCCAACCGTCATATTCCATTACCGACGATGTACCAGATATAATACCGCCTTCGGGTGTTGTTTGACCAATAAGTACACCATTTCCTCGAATTGTTGGAATAACCTCAGAATCTGTATTATGGGCAATCAAGGTTCGAATATTAGGATTAAATGAGCCAGTTTCGCTTTGGTCGAAAGTTGAGCGAACAGAACCAATATCAACTAAACCAGCTAGGGCGGCAGGAGCAATGATACCGGGATAAACCGATTTTCCGCTTACGTTTATAACTTCGGTGCTTGTTTTATTAAAACTTGTGCTTGCATCACCAACGGCAGTAATGATGCCTTTGTCGAAAACAATTGTGCCATTTTGAATAATTTTTCCGTCACCAACATGAATTGTTGCACCTACTAATGCAATGGGCTTTGATTGCGGTGGAGCAGGAGCAGGGTTTTGAGCAAAAGCCAAAAAGCTGAAAGATAGTAAACTGAGAAGTGATAATTGTTTCTTCATGGGTAAGGTTTTAGTTTGATGAACAAATTTTGCAAAAATTCTAATCATTTGCAAGGAAGACTGTCGAAATACTTAATATTGATGACTACGAACCAATAAAGGTAAAATATTGTAAATTAATGCCAACGTATTTGGAATAGTTTTTTAAGTTGTAGAAGGCTTAAAATTATTGTTTCTGACGAAAAGGAGGCTGGGTCGCCTACGAGTCATTTTTTTTAGAATTATACAGATTTAAAAAATGGAAGCAAAAACCTCGAAAGTTTTTGCTTCCGAGGTTAATAATAACTTAGTTTTATAATTTAATCCGTGACAACTTTTTCAGGACTATGCAATTTTGATTTTCGCAAAAAAACATAAAACTTGAAAAGTTTTGTTTTATTATTTCAAGATTTTATTATAATGTAAAAGTATGATAATGGGTGCTTTTATTTCCCTGCATCAAGCATTTCCATAATTGTATCACACTCAATATGCTGATTTCTTCGTGGCGTAGGTCTTTGAGTAGCTGCTCCTGTTGTTTTTTCTGCCAACATCTTCAGCATCAAACGATTACGCTCTTTAGCAACTGATTGTCTGATTTGTTCATCTTTCTCAATATCGAAATAGACAGCTCCCTCAATAATCGTTTTTTCAGGGCGAGCATATACTGAAAGTGGATTATTGTTCCACAAAACAACATCGGCATCTTTTCCTACTTTGATGCTTCCCATACGGTTGTCTAAATGAAGCATTTTTGCAGGATTTAGCGTTACCATTTTCCACGCTTCTACTTCGCTCATACCACCATACAGAATTGTTTTTGCTGCTTCTTGATTCAAACGGCGAGCCATTTCTGCATCATCAGAGTTGATGGCTGTCGTAACACCAACCTTTGCCATAATTGAAGCATTGTAAGGAATTGCTTCTTTTACTTCCATTTTATACGCCCACCAATCTGAGAATGTAGAAGCATTAGCACCATGTGCTTTCATTTTATCAGCAACTTTGTAGCCTTCCATAATATGAGTGAAAGTATTGACATTGAAATTAAACGTTTCGGCCACGTGCATCAACATATTGATTTCAGATTGTACGTACGAATGGCAAGTAATGAAACGCTTTTTATTCAAAATATCAACAATAACATCCAATTCTATGTCTTTTCTTGGAGGAATAACGCCCACTTTATTACCTAAAGCATTGTAATCTTTCCATGACTTTTCGTATTCTTTTGCACGTTGAAACTCGTCCATATATACTTGTTCAACACCCATACGAGTTTGTGGAAAACGACCAGATGGACTTGGGTTATTGCCATTCTTAACATTTTCGCCCAAAGCAAACTTAATGAAACCGTCGGCACCTTTGATCAATAAATTACTTGGATTTTCGCCCCACTTTAATTTAATAATTGCCGATTGACCACCAATACAGTCCGCCGAACCGTGCAGTAATTGTGAAGAAGTTACGCCACCAGCCAACTGACGATAAATATTTACATCTTCCGAATTTATTACATCTTCTTGGCGAACCTCTGCCGACACTGTTTGTACTTCGTTGATTGAAAGCAAAGCAATGTGAGAATGTTCGTCAAAAATACCATTGGTTAAATGTTTTCCTGTGCCGTCTACGGTTTTTGCACCTGCGGGAGTTTCTAAATTTTTGCCGATCTTGGCAATTTTGCCATTTTGGAGCAATACGTCTGTATTCGTTACAATGCCATCTTTTTCATTTGTCCAAACAGTAGCATTTTTAATTAAAAGTGTTTCTTGCTTGGGTTTTTCTTCATTTCCAAAAGCTGTAAAAGGGAAAATAATTTTGCCAATTTCTGGAGTTTTGGCTTTCACAGAATCTTTTTTAGTAGTTTCCTTGGCAATTTCTTTATAAATAGCCGACCATTTTATTTGCATTCCATCAACCAAAACGCCCTCACCTTTAAAGTTTTTACCGTCATAATAACCGCTCAAACGAGTATCATTAGTTTCTTTTTTGTCGAATTTGCTACTTATCGTAAACAAATCACCCATGCGAGTAACTTTAGGAGTAAACTTGGTTGAGTCAAGTGTAATTTGATACTCAGGTTTGTCTGGTTTTCCTGTGATATTTAATTTCAATCCTGTTTTTTCTCCAACAGTCAAATCATAAACTCCACGGATGTCAGTAACATTCATATCGCTAATGATATAACGTTTACCTTGAATCCAGTTTTCGTAAATTATATTGTCTTTACTAAAAATATTGTCCGATGTAATGATAAAGTTGGCAATCATACCCTTTTTCAAGCTGCCTACCATATTATCAACTTTAAGCAATTTGGCAGGAGTAGAAGTGATAGCTTCTAAGGCTTTGCTTTCGGGCAAACCATATTCAATTGCCTTACGGATATTCGTCCAAAAATCAGCTTTTGCTTTCAAACCAGCAGTCGTAAATGCAAAATTGATTCCTGCTTTTACCAAAGCTCCAGCATTGGCAGGAGCCATTTCCCAATGTTTCATTTCGGTCAAACTCACCATTGCCGCATCGAAAGGGTCTTCAACTTCGTAAGCTGAAGGAAAATTTAAAGGCACAATAAGTGAACTATTGGTGGCTTTGATTTCGTCCAAACGTTGGTATTCGTCGCCAATTCCCTTAAATATATATTGTACGCCAAATTCTTTTCCAATTTTATCGCCTCTCAAAATGCCCAATTTATCGTTAGCGTCATAGATTTGCGGCAAACTTTGCATTTCGTTGAAAGCCTCTAATGATAGATTACGTTCTTGAGAGCTGCCACCTTTTTTGTACCATTCGGCATCATAATAAGTTTGGCGAAGTAAAGCTACCGAACCCATTGCCGAAACAGGATAACTTTGCGTAGAAGTTCCTTTGTCGAGCGAATAATGTGCCGAGGCTTTTCCTTTCAATAAAACTTCATTTTCACGACCATCACCAAAGCTTACAAATGCTGATGTTCCGCGTACAATACCATCGGGTGAATGTACGACCGCACTTCCAAAACCATTTTTACGCATTTCTTCTGCTTTTACAGCATTGAGTTTAAAATCGTTGGTGGCGTCAACTTCTGGTTTTACTGCCTGATTCCAGTCAAAAGCACCTTTTTTGTTAGTTTCTAATTGGGGTAAGCCACCAAAACCTCTACCACCTGCTGGCCGCACAAGTTCAGGTAAGCCGTAATCTGAATAAATGTCAATCAACGAAGGGTAAATTCTTTTGCCTTTTAGGTCATAAACAAATGTACCTGCTGGCACTTGTAAATCTTTACCAACGGACTCAATCACGCCATTTTTGATATAAATCATGGCATTGTCAAGTATTGTTTGGGCATCAACTACGATAGTTGCATTTTTGAAAGCGTATTGAGCAGGACGCTCATCATAAACGCCATTTCGCTGAAAAGTTACTTGGGAAAAGACAGGAATACTAATAAAAGCAATAAGAACACAGGTAAGGAGTTTTCTCATGGGTAGGGTTTTGATGATTGATGAATGATATTGCGAATTTGAGAATTTTTGTTCAATAAACAAAACTATTGATACTTTTGTGGTGAGAATAGCTGAATATGTAAAACTCAACAACAACACGTGAATTTTAATAGACAAAAATCCATTTCAAAAATCAATGATTTTGCTTCAAAAGGTATTCCTTTTTTATTTATAGGCGATTTTGAAGGTGAGAATTGTATGATTGAAGCATTAGAAAATCTTGATGAAGAAGAAATTAAGTTTTGGGTAAATGGGAAACACAATTATCTTAAATCTGAAAGCTTGGTTTTTGAAGTAAAATTACAAAAATCGCCAATTTCATTCTCCCAATATAAATTAGCTTTCGATAATGTTCAGAAAAATATTTTTCAAGGCAACAGTTTTCTAACAAATCTTACTTGTGAAACGCCTATTAATTTGAATATCAGCTTGTTAGAGGTTTTCGAGCGAAGCGAGGCAAAGTATAAAATTTTTTTAAAAGATAAGTTTGTCTGTTTTTCGCCTGAAATTTTTGTTCAGATTGATAAAGAAGGAAAAATTTCTTCTTTTCCGATGAAAGGAACAATTGATGCCGCATTGCCCGATGCCGTGCAAACTATTCAAAATGATAAAAAAGAGTTTTATGAACACACAACTATTGTTGACTTAATAAGAAATGATTTGAGTAAAGTTGCTGAGAAAGTTTGGGTCGAAAAATTTAGATATATCGACCGAATACAAACCAACGATAAGCAAGAAATATTACAGGTAAGTTCACAAGTAAGTGGCTTATTATCAAGTGATTGGCGAGAAAATTTGGGTGAAATATTATTCAAAATGTTACCTGCTGGTTCTATTTCTGGAGCTCCAAAAGAGAAGACTTTGGAGATAATTGCTCAAGCTGAGGAATATACATATCCTGCACAATTTGAAAAAACTAACTACAATCGAGGCTTTTATACAGGTATTTGTGGCATTTTCGATGGTGAAACTTTCGATTCGGGCGTGATGATTCGTTTCATCGAACAAAAACCTGATGGCTTGGTTTTTAAAAGTGGCGGTGGAATTACTTCCAATAGTATTGCTCAAAAAGAATACGACGAAATGATACAAAAAATATATGTCCCTATTGTTTGAAACCATTAAGTGCGAAAATCGACAATTGCATAACCTCAAATACCATGATTTGCGGGTAAGGCATAGCCTCAATCGTTTATTTAAAATAAATGACGATTTTAGCTTTGAAAATACTATAAAAATCCCTGATTGGGTAGGCGAGGGGCTTTATCGTTGCCGAGTTAGTTATTCCAGAAATATAGAAAAAATAGATTTTTTTCCTTATGAATATAAACATCCAAAGAAAATTCAACTTGTAGAAGATAAGTCAATAAAGTATCCTCTAAAATTTGAAGATAGGAGTAGTTTTAACCATTTATTGAATAGCTTTCCTGAAGTTGATGATATAATTATTGCTCAAAATAATTATTTAACCGACTCTACTTTTGCAAATATTGCCTTATTTGATGGGGTAAAATGGGTTACATCAATTACCCCGATATTATATGGTACTAAACGAAGTTTTTTACTTGAAAACCAAATGCTTTTTCTTGATGAAATTTATATTAAAGATTTGAAGTTTTTCAAGAAAATAGCTTTAATCAATGCCATGAGAGATTTAGATTTGGCTTATCAATTTGAAGTAAGTAAAAATATTATTTCGATAAAAAAATAAAATGGAATCGCATAAAAATATCATTATCGGAGCTGGCCCATCGGGTTTGGCAATTGCAGGACGACTCAGCAAATTGAATATACCATTTATTATTTTAGAACAATCTGAAAATGTAGGGAATGTTTGGCGAAATCACTACGACCGTCTGCATTTGCACACTGATAAAAAATATTCTGAATTACCACATTTTCCTTTTCCTGCCGATTATCCAACTTTTGTTCCGAAAGCAAAATACATTGAATATTTAGATGCTTACGTAAAATATTTCGATATTAAACCACTTTATAATCAGGAGGTTACAAATATCAAACGTATAGCCGATAAGTGGTTAGTAAAAACAAAAACAAAGGCGTTTGAAGCGGAAAATGTAATAGTTTCAACGGGTTATAATAGAGTTCCTACAATACCAACTTTTAAAAATCAAGCTGTTTTTCAAGGAGAAGTTTTCCATTCTCATTTGTATAAAAATGGGAAACCTTTTCAAGATAAAAATGTTTTGGTAGTTGGTTATGGCAATTCTGGAGCAGAAATTGCCCTTGATTTGTACGAAAATGGAGCAAGGACTTTTACCTCAATTCGCACACCTGTGAATATTGTAAAACGAGAGTTTTTGGGGCGTTCGACACAAGGGTTAGCTATTTTTCTGATTCAGTTTGGCAATACTTTCTACGATTTTATATCAAATATTTTCAAGAAATTATCGACAGGAGCAATGAAAGGAACTGGTATTCCGATTTCGACATTAGCACCGTCGGAACAGCTTCGCACTTTGAGTAAAACCCCCGTGATTGATGTCGGTACTTTGAAGGAAATTAAAGCAAAGAATATTTTAGTATTGCCTGATATTCAAGAGTTTACGAAAGATACTGTTGTTTTTGTTGATGGTCAAAATATTGCATTTGATGCCGTGGTTTTGGCAACTGGTTATCATGCACGACTGAAAGATTTAGTAGAAAATATTGACCCATTACTTAACGAAAGAGGATATCCAAAAACAATGTGGAGTGATGAACCAACATACAAAGGTCTATATTTTTTGGGTTTCAACCTTCCTCTTACGGGCGTTTTACGTGATATTCACCTGAGTTCAGCAAAAATTTCTCAAAAAAATAGCTAATTTAAACCCGTAATTTTTTTTCTTTTTCTCAGTAATCAAAAAGCCGAAAACTTGAGTTTTCGGCTTTTTGATTTTAGTTGGCATACTTTTATGGAAGAGCAAAGGCAACATATTGATTGCCTTTTTTGGTACCTAATTTGGTGCCACCGCAGGCGATGACCACAAATTGCTTACCATTAATTTGGTAGGTAGACGGCGTTGCAAACCCTGCCGCAGGAAGTTTTGTTTCCCAAAGCAATTTTCCAGTTTTTTTGTCAAATGCCCTAAACATTCCGTCCTTTGTAGCGGCTATAAATAGCAAACCACTTGCCGTAATTACGGGCCCACCATAATTTTCAACTCCCGTATTTTTGATTCCTTTTTCGAGTAATGCAGGCTCATAGCCAAAAGGTATTTTCCAAACATATTCACCTGTGTTGAGGTCGATGGCACTCATTGTGCCCCATGGAGGCGTAATAGCAGGAAGTCCTTTACTATCTAAAAACTTGTTATAACCAGTGCTTTTATAAGGCAAATATACTGGTTTTGATGTGCTTGCAGTTGAACCAACTTCTTTCTTTTCGTCACCAAATAAAAACGAAACAATGGCTTGTTTTTCGGTAGCTGAAAGCATCGGAAAGCCGGGCATCATCCCTTTTCCACCATTAATTATCTGCGTTAAATAGGCTTTGTCTTTTCGTTTTTCAATATCAATCAACGAAGGATAATTAGACTTTGGATTTCCTTTTCGGTCTTTGCCATGGCAAGAAATACAATAAGATGTATAAAGTTTTTCGCCTGCACTCAAATTTGAGTTTTTATCTTCTTTTGGCGTCGCAACCATTGTTTGTACCCATGCCATTTCGTTGGCATTTACATATAAAATCCCTTGTGGGTCGGCGGCGGCTCCACCCCATTCAGCACCGCCATCATAACCAGGGAAAATGATTGTTCCTTCTTTACTTCCTGGTGAATAAGTAGCAGTTTTATATTTTTTTATATTTTGAATCAATTCTTCACGATTTTCGGCATATGGGCTAATCTCTTTTTCATTCAATGATTTAGACTGGCGAGCAAAAGGTGCAGGTTTACTCGGAATAGGCTGAGTTGCCCAAGGCAATTCACCTTGAACCATTGATTTTGGTACTTGTATTTCATTGATTGGGAAAATAGGTTTTCCAGTAACCCTATCAAATACAAACACATAGCCTTGTTTAGTTACTTGAGCTACGGCATCAACTTTTCGGTTACGACCGTCCGATGCCTTGCGGGTAATCGTAATCAAGTTTGGTGGAGCAGGCAAATCTCTGTCCCAAATGTCATGATGCGTAGTTTGGAAATGCCAAAGGCGTTTGCCCGTTCGAGCGTCTAACGCTAATAAACAGTTGGCAAATAGATTTTTACCCTTGCGATTTCCACCATAAAAGTCGTAGCCTGCCGAACCGGTCGGTACATAAATAATGCCTCTTTTGCGGTCAATGGACATTCCTGCCCAGTTGTTGGCTGCACCAGTATAATTATTTTTATAAGCATCTTTCGGGAAAGTTTCGTAGCCAAACTCACCTGGATATGGAATTGTGTGGAATGTCCAAGCCAGTTTTCCTGTTTTCACATTAAACGCACGAATATCTCCTGGAGCAGCATCTGCACCTTCCGAAAGGCGAAGTGGCATGACAATCAAATCGTCAAAGAGGGTCCCAGGTGTATTCGAAATAATAAATTTCTTTTGAGATACTTCAGGCAAGCCTGTGTGCAAATCAATCTTGCCATTATCACCAAACGATTCGATGGGTTTGCCAGTTTTGGCATCTAAAGCCCAAAGATTTGGCCCAACTGTATAGAGAATTCGAGAATCGTTGCCTTCTTTCCAATAAGTTACACCTCTGCTTGTGCTTGCCCAGTTTTTGAGTGGGTCGCCAAAACGCCAAATTTCTTTCCCATTTATTGCATCGAGAGCAAATGCTTGAACCGATGCCGTAACGCCATACAATACACCACCAACAATAATTGGATTGACCTGCATTTGTCCCGAATCAGGAGTAGAATATGACCAAGCTACTTGTAATTTATTTACATTTTCGGGATTTATTTGTGTCAAAGTCGAATAATGATTTCGGTCGGCTCCGCCCAAATATTCGCCCCAATCTACATCATCACTTACATAATTGGTTTGTAAAGCTGAGGCAATGACTAATATTGCCAATATTCCGATAAAAAATTTGAGTTTCATATGTGTTAAGGAACGAGTTAAAAATAACTTATATCAATTTAAATATCTTTTTCGCCAAAATTTCACTCAAAAATGCTCATTTAATTCATTAGATTCCGCTTTTTGTGCAAAATTTTGACAAAAAATCTTATTAAAATTTCGTTATAACTTATTTTAAACTTGTTCCTAAGTTTTCAATTAGGGTAATTTTTACTTCTCTTCTTTGAGTTCATCGGTATCTGGCCAACGGGTTTCGTTATACATCTCAAATACCTCTGGATACTTGTTTTTCAACCAGCGATGTTGTTTCAAACTCAAAAATACAAATTTTGGTCCAACCGACCCTTCTTCTTCCTCACTAAAAATTTCATAAAACATATTTTCTGAATTATTTTCAATCAATGCCCGATTAACCAAGTTTAGAAATTTTAATGTGTCAAAATCAAAATACTCATAATCTACTTTTGATTGCCCTTTTTTTGATTTAGGCAATGCTGGCACCAACTGATTTTCCTCGTATTTTTTATTGTTGAAAGTAAAACTATATTTAAAAATTCGCTGTGTATAATTACTTTTTTTCAAGATTTTGGCAAAATTATCATCTAAATTTGTAGGATTAAATTGCTCTTTTGAAATTGTTTTAAGTGAGTCAATGATAGCTTTGTAGATATTTCGGTAAGATTCTGCATTCCAAATATTGGCTTGAACAACAATTTTTGGTAAATTTTCAAGAAAAGTTATCCCGTCGCCTGCTTTACGCCGAAACTTCAAAATAAAAGCCTCTTTTTGCTCACATGACATTTTTTCAATCAAGCCCATTCTGCTAAATTCATTAAGAGTAAACTGCAAGCTATCTCGACTAAATTTGCGGTCATACATGGCAAAATCTACGTAATTATTAGGTAGGGTTTCGGCCACCAAAGTTGCTTGTGTACTATCGAAAAGTACAAAAGATAGTTTTGGACTTCGGTAATCACAAATAATGATGAGGCGTTTGGAAGAACCTATATCTGTCAAGAAATCATTGACTATTTTAAATTGATTTTCTCCAATTGAAGGAAAATATTGCGATTTCTCATTTTTGAGAGAGTCAAGAGCATTTTGTATTGTATATTTAAGCGAAACATTTAACGTTTGTTCATAGGCAGCTCCGTTAATAACAGCCGAAATGTTTTGTTTTGCAAAGTCATTTTCGGTGGTGTCTGAAAAATCATCTTTTAAGTATTTTATTTCACTAAATGTTGCTTCGGGTATTAGTTTTTTTGCAACTTTATTGATAATGTAGTTATAAAGTTCTGTATTTGATTTGCCCGTAAGTTCATTCATATCAATGACAACTGCTTGCGAACTATTATTCAATATTTCCGAAGGTTCTTTTGCCTTTTTTAAGTCAATAGATTTAAAATTATCTTCCGAAAGCATTTTTTCTTGTTTCAAAGCAACTGCAAAAACTTCTCCATTAAAAGCCTCTACTTGTTCTTGATAATTGCCATATAAATTCGAGCCTTCAATATCTTTGAAAACTTCCACATGGTTTTTTTCTATATACTTAAATTGGTTTTTTGTAAGAAAGATATAATTCCCTGGTCTTTGATAAAGAGTTATGCTAATATTGCTTGGATTTATTTTGTAAAATTGACCATCAATTGAATTTTCTTCTATTGAATTATTTACTAAATTGAGCCATTCTGTTTCTTTGAAATAAAAATTATCAGAATTAACTGACATTTTAGGAATCATTGGATTTGATTGTATGTCGTCTTCAAATTCAATTTTTGGAATTATTTGAATTTCCTCATACTTTTTCCCATTCAAACGATAATTTATTTTCAGTGTTCTATCTTTTTTTCCTCCTTTCTGAATCTCAGTTTCAAAGTTATCTGTTATTTTTTCAGGGGTAAATTGTCCGTGCGAAACTCTGCTTAATTCTGAAATAAAACTTTTGAAAATTAATATTTTTTCTTCACCTTTTTTAGGAGAAAAATTTACTTTTGCTACAATCTCTGGAAAGCTTAATAGAAGATTTCTTTTTAAATTTTTTCGGTTATTAGACTCAAATCTAAAGTCAATTATTGTTTTTTCAATTTTAGTTATATCTAAATTTGGTAAAATGTTATTTTTCTGAAATTCTTCAATCAACGAATTGATTTTTTCTCTACTAAATTTGTTTGAAAAATCCGTTTTTTCTCCAAATATATTCGCAAAAAGTGGATTTTCTTTAAATTTTCCTCGAAAAACCACGTTTTGAGAACTATCAACAAGCATCAATATTTTACGAGATTCTTTGATAGAAACGAAAGGATTATAGTCGTTGCTGACCACAACTAAGCGTTTTGGGGAGTTTTTGTCGGTTAAAAAATCATTGATTGACTGAAAATCCTTAACAGAAATACCAGTTAAAAAAGAAAAAACATTTGCATAAGTTTTAATAATAGTGCTATCAATATTGACATCAGGTGGAATACTTTTTTTCAGCGTTTTTATTAACGAAAAATCAGTATCGGCTTTTTGTGTATATACAAAACTATTGACTTTTAAGCTGAGTTTATAATTTGTTTTGTTTTTGCCGAGAGGGTTTGCAAACGGTATTCCCATTACGTTGGGATTTTGATTCTCGGCATCTTTTTTTGTTATTTCTGAAAGCTTTAATTCGCTAAAATCAAATTCAGGAATAAGTGTACTTTTGACCTGATTGAATAAGTTTCGATAAATTTCTTCTCTAGTCAAATTGCCCTGTTCAGCAGAAATAATGATAGCTTTTTCGCAATTCGACAAAATATCAATCTTACTTTTTAGTTCAAAAGGTTTGTACGAATCTATCAATGCCTTTGCTTTGTCGGCTTTTAATAAATTTACAATACGAAGACTATCAATAAACTTAAATTGTTGTTGTTTTAAGGCTTCATAATTGTCATAAAAATAAGTTTGTTTGGCGGCATAAATAAAGAAACCAAAGTCTTTAATTAGTTTAATTTGGTCTTTTTTTAGCCAAATCAATAGTTCATCATACACTTTTTGGTCAATCAAATTGATTGCTTTTAGGCGATTGGCAAGCGTTATATAATTTTCTTTTACAGGACGCATATTTAGTTCTGCTGCCAAAAACGTCAAAGGGTTTTTTGTATTTATTTGTCCTTCCAATTCGGGTTTAAAAAACATCCGATCGCCCAACATTTTTTCCGACATTTCTCTTAACTGAATCATTTCATCAGCTGCCGAGCCGACATTTCGCATGAGTTCAAAAACACCTATAAAACCTAAAATAGCCGTACGTGATTTTGCCAACGAATCGGGGATTTTTCCAAAAACGCCTAATAGACTTCCTGACATTCGTTGGTTAAATGCTTTATTTTCTTTATTGATGGTTTTCAAGAAAATGTCTTTTCCGAATTCGGAAATTATTTGTTCTTTTTGGAGGTTATCGAGGTGTTTTCTGATTTGTTCATCAGAAAGTTTTTGAGCAAAAGTTGCAGAAAAAATGAAGAATAAAATAAAAATTAAAAATATGTGTTTCATTGGTAAATTGCTTTTTTTACCAAAAATAAATCACTTTATAATAAGAACCTAATTCTTTTGAAACGCTTTAGGGCAATAAACACTTAGTAGATAGTTATCGCTTCGCCTCTTTTTTTCGTTACAGAACAATCGCAATAGATTTGTCCTAATTTAGTATAAATAGGCTATTCAATGTATTTATTTTGTCCACTAAAATTTAGATAATATTAGCTCAATCTCTGTTTACAGTATTTAAGTTTTTCAGAAATAACATAAACCTTCCTATTAAAACCTTTATAACTCGTGCAAAGATTTTAATAGGAAGGTAAGTTCATAAATAAAATAGTTTAGCTAATTGTATCTTCAAAAAAACTTGAATAATTATTTTGAAGATTTAAAACCAACCATGCTTTTACTTTATAAACCCAAGTCATTGAAATTGATTAAAATACTTTAAATAAAGCACTTTAAATGGAATATTAGTTGAAAATTGCCATAAGGCAAATAGAAACTAATATAAGGAATGAGATTGTTTTTTTTGTTTTTGCAGTAAGAAACACACGTGTTCTCACCGAACCCAATTGGACAGAGTTTTTCATTTTTGTAGGTTACTTTAAGATTATAGGAAAGTTTTATTTGGATAATTATGTAAATTTATATGATTATAATTTAACTTTCAAAATATTTTGAAAGTTTTTTTTTTACAATAAATATAGATTTATAGAAGGAACATTTTTGTATAAGCAATGATTAGCGTAATTTTGCAACTCTAAAAAGAAATAAGACCAATATTATAATGTTAAATTCAGATTCAATACTACGAATTGCTCTCCAAAAGTCAGGAAGACTAAGTGAAGATTCGTTCAGACTGTTTAAAGAGTGTGGAATAAAGTTTGAGAGCGGAACGGGAAAACTCAAAACTTCTTCATCGAATTTTCCTGCCGAATTTCTTTTTTTAAGAGATGATGACATTGCTGGTTATGTGGAAGATGGCGTAGCAGACATTGGAATAGTAGGCGAAAATGTTTTCATTGAGTCGAATCGCAAGGCCGAAACAACCTATCGTTTGGGTTTCTCAAAGTGTCGGTTATCAATTGCTGTACCTCGCGGAGTTGATTATCAGAGCATTGAAGATTTTCAAGGGAAAAGCATAGCAACATCATATCCACGAATTCTGGGTAATTTTTTGAAAGAAAAAGGCGTAAAAGCCGATATACACGAAATCAGTGGTTCGGTCGAAATTGCCCCAAGCATAGGTTTAGCTGAAGGCGTTTGTGATATTGTAAGTTCGGGAAGCACGCTTTTGAGTAATGGATTAAAAGAAGTTGAAGTGATATTTCGTTCGGAGGCAGTTTTGATTTCAAATAAAAAATTGTCAAAAGCTAAACATGATACCCTCAACAAATTGTTGTTCAGAATAAAGGCTGTGCAAACAGCTCAGAATTACAAATATATATTGTTGAATGCTCCAAACGACAAGTTGCAAGATATTATCAATATGATTCCTGGAATGAAAAGCCCCACGATTGTGCCTTTGGCAATGGAAGGTTGGAGTTCGATTCACTCTGTTTTGGAGGAAAATCAATTTTGGGAAAACATCGAAGCTATACAATCGGCAGGAGCAGAAGGCATTTTAGTAATTCCAATTGAAAAAATGATTTATTGATTTTTTTAGATAAGAGATGCGAAGGTATTAATTACTTTATTTCTCTAATCTCGTATCTCCATTCTCGTATCTTATACAAATGAAAATAATAGCATACCCTCCACGCTCAGAATGGAATCAATTACTTGCTCGACCTGTGCTGGAAATGGCTGAAATTGAGCAGAAAGTATTGCCAATTTTACAAAAAGTAAAGCAAGAAGGTGATTCGGCTTTACGTGAATTTTCATTGAAGTTTGATAAACTCGAAATCAATGATTTTAGAGTTTCGCAAGCTGAAATTGATGACGCCGAAAACCATTTAAGTGATGAACTGAAAGTCGCTATTCAGCAAGCCTACGAAAATATTCATAAATTTCACCTTGCCCAAAAACAAGCTCCTGAAGTTATTGAAACCATGAAGGGAGTTAAATGTTGGCGAAAAAGTATTGGAATTCAAAAAGTTGGATTTTATATTCCAGGTGGAACTGCTCCTCTTTTCTCAACGGTTTTGATGTTAGGAATTCCTGCACAAATTGCCCAATGTCAAGAACGAATTTTATGTTCGCCAAGTAATCATCCTGCTATTTATTATGCGGCAAAATTGGTGGGTGTTACCAAAGTTTTTAGAGTAGGAGGGGCTCAGGCAATTGCTGCAATGGCTTACGGCACAAAAACGATTCCGCAAGTTTATAAAATATTTGGACCGGGAAATCAATTTGTAACTGCTGCCAAACAATTATTGAGTAAAGAAGGGGTGGCAATTGATATGCCAGCAGGCCCGTCAGAAGTAGCTGTAATGGCCGACGATTCTGCTATACCTTCATTTGTGGCATCTGATTTACTTTCACAAGCAGAGCATGGTGCAGATAGCCAAGTTTTATTGGTTTCTACGAGCAAAAAGTTTGTCTCGGCTGTAAATTTAGCAGTGTCTGGGCAATTAAATCGTTTGCCAAGAAAAGATTTAGCAGCCAAAGCAATTGAGAATTCTAAAATAATTTTGCTCGAAAATCAACAAGAGTGTATAGATATGCTCAATGCTTATGCTCCAGAGCATTTGATTTTGGCAGTAGAGAATTATAATGAAGTGGGCGAACAAATCATCAATGCAGGTTCGGTTTTTCTGGGAAATTATACGCCCGAATCATGCGGCGATTATGCCTCGGGAACAAACCACACTTTACCCACCAATGGCTATGCACGTGCATACAGTGGTGTTTCGTTAGATAGTTTTGTAAAGAAAATCACATTTCAAGAGATTTCTAAAGAAGGTATTTTAAATATCGGTAAAACAGTTGAACTTATGGCAGAAGCCGAATCTTTAGAAGCCCACAAGCGTGCAGTAAGTTTGAGGATAGAGAGTTTGTTGTAAAATTTATTAAATAATAAAGCCTGATAATTAACTATAAATAGTTTATTATCAGGCTTTATTTTGGAAATACAGGACTCACTCTTTAATTTATAAATACTTGATAGTCAGTATAAACGTATTACTAATACGTTTATCAATCCTCAAAATCGAACTTAATTCCGTGTTTCAATAGTAGCTCATAAACCTTAATTAACTTGTTCTGACAGTTGTTTGTCTTTTTGGCAAGTCGCACTGCTTCATCTTCAAATAAGTCGGCAGGATTGACTTTAGTAATTTCGCAAAACTTAATAAAATCTGTCAGTTTCATGTCGCCATCATCAAGCATATTATTGAAGCTTTTTTGAGATTTGCCCATTGCCGTATAAATTGGGCGAAGGCTTTTTAAATCTGGTTTAGTAATAGCATTGCTAATAAAATCCTTGATTAATAGCATATTTTTATAATTTAGGTATGTTTTGTTTAATTTTAGGGCAAAAAAGATCTAATAAAATTTTGACTTATTCTTTAATGTTTCAATCTGGGGGAAATTCATAGCCATTAGGCGAGATTTAATTCCATTTTGGTAATTTTCTAATCATAGTAGTAATAGAATAACATTATTTATACAATAATGTTTGAAAAAAAATATGAGGCAGAAAAAAATACTCAAAAATATTTTTCAATATTTGGAAAAAATGGAAAAGATATTTTAGATGCCCTCCCCCCTTATTCCGCACCATTTTTGATTGGAAATATTCTTGATTTTTATAAACCATTTGTGATGTTTTCCCTTTGAGTTGCCTCGTTTATCATCGTCTAAAGTATTTGTAAGCCACCACTATCGGTTACAATAGTTAGGCAAAGTATGATAATATATACATCTGCAAACTGCCAATACTAAGTTATAAAGAGCCTTATATAGGAATTATAGTCATTAAAATACGTGCTGTTAAATCAAAATAAACAATAAATTCAGCAAAAAAAAAGTTCCGCCGCAGCGGCTGTATTCTACTTAAGTAACTGCAAATAACTCTATCGTTTAAACTAACGCTATTTTTACCATAACTAATAGTTCTATTACGAATTAGAGAAATAATCAATAAGTCAAGAAACTTTAAACGGACTTTATGCCACAGCAAATATTTTTGTAATTGTAAGTATATAGTCGTATTTTTATCCTCCATGAGGATATGCCTTTTGTTTTTATGTGTCTTGGTAAACCCGTATTGCATATTTTATAGCTCTTTTCAAAGTTTGACACGTACTTAGTAAGAATTTATAAAATGTACAAATTTTGTCTAACTTTATGTCATAGGCTGAAAGGCTTTCATTCGTTATAATTATATTTATGAACATTAAATTTATAGTCCCTTTTACTTTTTTATTCTTTGCCTTACAATTTGTTATGGCTCAAGATTTATCTTCTGATGAACTTTTCAAGCAAGCTCGAGATGCTGCTTTCGAAGAAAAAAATTATTCAAAAGCAATTACATTAAGCAGAAAAGCCTTGGTGAAAAGTCCAGATTATGCCGATATTAAGGTTTTTCTTGGGAGACTATACACTTGGAGCAAAAAAACGGATAGTGCAAGTATTGTTTTTAGCGAAGTTTTAAAAAAACAACCTGATAATGAAGATGCTGCCGTTGCATTTGGTAGTTTAGCCTATTGGAACGACCACGAGCAAGAAGCGTTGGGCCATGTAAATATGGGTTTAATCTATCATCCCACATCCGAAAATTTGCTTTTGTTAAAAGCAAAAATATTGAATAGTCTTAAAAAATGGGCAGAAGCCGAAACTGTAATTAATCAAATTTTAAAAAAAAATACGGAAGCTCGAGCTTTAGCAAATAGAATACGTGAAAATTCCGCCATGAATAAAATAGGGCTTAGTTATAGCTACGTTTATTTTGACAAACAATTTAATAACCCATGGCACTTAACGAGTATAGACTATAGTCGTCAAACCAAGATAGGTTCTTTTATTGGACGAATTAACTACGCAAATCGGTTTAATTCAAATGGTTTACAGTTTGAATTGGATGCTTACCCACGATTAGGCAAAAATCTTCAAGCATACATAAACGGAGGCTACTCTAAAAATGTTGGAGTTTTTCCAAAATATCGAGCTGGATTATCAATATATGCGAGTTTACCGCTTAGTTTTGAAGCTGAAGCTGGAGTAAGATACCTAACTTTTGGAGAGGACACATGGATTTATACAGCGTCTGTTGGGAAATACTATAAAAATTATTGGTTTAATTTCAGAACCTATGTTAGTCCTTCTTTTAGTAAAATATCAAAGTCTTTTTCGTTGACTACACGCTATTATTATGGTGGTTCAGACGATTATTTGAGTTTGAGAATCGGCACAGGATTATCGCCTGATAACCCCCAAAACAATGTGTTGATTGGAAATAATGATTACAAATTAATTTCTAATAACATTTCTCTCGGCTACCGAAAATCATTCAAATCTCTCAATATATTATCAATTAATCTTGGTTTGAATCACCAAGAATACAAACTTAATACAAAAGGAAATCAAATTGATTTAGAATTGGGGTATATGAGAAGATTTTAAAAAAGTTTATAGGTTTAGCCTTCCACACCGTTTAGTACTAATATCATTATGAAAATTAGATGAAATGCTTTTTTTTTGTTGGTCTGACTCGGTTTTAAATTTTACTTATTTTCAATAGATATTAAGTCTAAAAAAATGTTAAGAAAAAACACCCCTCAATTTGTAATTGGAATCATCATTTTATTGCCTTTATGGATGTTGTTATTTTGGTTTTTAACTCCCAAAACAAAATTAGTGGCAGCCATTATTGATAAAACAGTTTTAACCACTGAAGGACAAGAACATATTTCATTAAATTGGGTGCTAAATCATGAGCGTTTGACCAAAACAGCTTCTAAATTATATCAGAAATCAAACGATTATTTTGGTTTTTTTCCTCTAAAAGATGAAAAATTTAGACTAAAAGGTTTAGAAAGGTTTTCTCAAGAGCAGCTCAAACAACTAAGTACTGATGCTGATTTGGCTTATTTTACTGATACCTACGGTATTTATAAAAATGAATGGTATATCAAAAAAAACGAAACCGAAAGATCGGGAATGATATATGGAGGAATGAGTGGGCAGGATGTTGAGTTTTTAAAACTAATGAAGGCAAAACATAAATTGATTATTGCCGAATTTAATAGTATTGGCTCGCCAACGAATGAAGCAAACAGAAACCAATTTGAAAATCTTTTTTCAATGAAATGGACTGGCTGGACGGCTCGTTATTTTGAAAGCCTTGATACAACCGTAAATAAGGAGCTTCCTCGATGGTTAATTCGATTATATAAAGAACAGCATCAGAATAAATGGACATTCCGAAAATCGGGTATTGCGTTCGTAAATGATGGTGGGCAAATTGTTATTTTGGAAGACCAAGTACACTTGACCAATGCAATCCCTCAGATAATCAGTACAGATTTTGGTCAAAAAACATTTGGTTTACCCGCACAAATTAAGTATCCTTTTTGGTTTGACATAATAAAACCAGACGTGAAAATAAACCAAGAAATTGCGAGTTTTAATATTTTCACAAACGCCAATGGTAAAGCGGAATTGAGCCGAAACGGCATTCCGTCCAAATTTCCTGCCGTTTTAATGCACAATGATGCAGATTACCGTTTTTATTATTTTTCAGGCGACTTCTGCGATAATCAAGTAAACATGACCTCGTCATATTTTAAAGGAATTGGTGCCTTCAAATGGTTATTTTACAATTCAAATGACCCGACGGAACGCTCCAGTTTCTTTTGGAATTTTTATCGTCCAATGATGACCAATATCCTCACCGCAGAAAAAAACAGAAAACTGTAACTATTTTTTCAAAGGTAAATAGTTGCGGTAAAGTGAATCGGGAATAATTCCGTTGGTAATATTATTATTACGTTTCTTAAATTGCTCGAATGCACTTTTGAGTTGATTATATTTATTGACATCATCCACTGGGGTTTCATCCATATTGGCGTTTAACTTAAATAAAGTCTTTCCATTTAAGTGATAATCGTCCATAATAAAATCTAACATATCTGCTTTAGTTTGCATTATCGGATAGCTATGAGTATTCCGAAAGCTTCGTGTTGTATCAAGTCCATTGCCAATCCAACTTTTTACTGATGGTACTTTTAATTGATAATTGCTTTTTAAATATGCTAATAAACTCGGAGTAATGTCAAAATGTGTCGATATAGAGGCAAATTGAGCGGTACGGTTGAGCAATTGCGAATAAATAATTAATGGAACGTGGTAACGGTCAATTTTGCTAATCATCGGAATCTCGGGCATTCTATGGTCTCCTGTTACAATAAATATAGTATTGGCGAAATCGGGTCGTTTTTTAAACTCATTGAAAAAGGTTCTGAGAGCATCGTCAAGATACAAAATGGAAGCATACTGTAACTTATAATTTCTGTACATTCTTTTTGTAGCTGCACTAAATCCAAGTTCGTTCATTCGTTGCTCAAATCTATCTAAGTATTTGGCTTGTTCGTTAATAATAAACGGATTGTGAGTCGAAACCGTTAGAATAACGCTTAATTGTGGAGCATTATCCAAAGAACCATTTCTGGTATTAATGTAATGACTAAAAAGATCTTTATCATTATAACCCCACGTAAATCCATTGACTGAAGGCAATTTAATATTTCCACTTGGAAATGTTTTTTCATCTTTTATTTCATCTACATTGTTTTTTCTTAGAAACAAATACATATTGTCAAATCTGGAATCGCCACCATAATAAAAGGAAGTATTGTATCCATTATATTTTAATAAACTGTATAAAGATTGATGGGCGGGCATTGCATTTCCTAATTCTAAAAAACCATTTTTTGCAAAAGGCAAAGAACCCATTATTGAAGGAAGAATAGCAAAAGTACGTCCACCTTCACTAAGAAAGTTTTTCCAATACAAGCTTTTATTGGAAAGCGAATCAATAAATGGGGTAAAATTGCCCAAATAAGCACCTTCATTAGTAAATGCTCGTCCTAAACCTTCAACAAGGATGATTATAATATTAGGTTGTTTTTTACCGGGTGCAAAGAACGGCGTTAGTACATCCTGGGTAGAATCTTGGTGTAAAAAAGGAAAATTTGCTTCGTCGAGATACTTAAAAGATACCGCTTTTGATTCCACTCCGTCATAATCACCTATGTAACTATCGGCGTAAATATCATTTTCTATCACCTCTGGGAAAAAGTGAATATAACTGTTGTCAAGGAAAAAATCGGTTTTATTAAGGATAAGATTATTATTGAAATCATTAAAGCCTTTAGGCTTAATGTAGCTATACGCATTGGTTAACTTTAATAACAAACCGATAAAAGGAAGCACTATTGCTAACCAAACAGGCATTTTTATCCGCTTAGGAAGATATTTTAAAGCCATAAAAAATATCCCAGCAATACAAATAAATACAATGATATCTATCCAATCCACTCCGCCAGCCGCTCCAACAGTTTGCTTAATATCGGCAATTGAATAGGCGTATAAATCCGAACCCAAAGGAACGAGTGCCGTATTAAAGTATTGAACCAATACCATCTGGGTGATTACGAAAATTGCAATAAAAATGAAAGAAAATATCTTAGCTAATTTGGGAATTACAAAGAATAATAACACATATAAGACATAGAAATAGAATAAACTTTTAAACCAAAATGCAATATCCATTAATAAAGACCAAAACAAGATTTGGTCGAAATCCTTGGGAAACCCCTGTATAATTCCATTCAAAATCAAATCAACAAGCCTCAAAAACAATAACATTAGTAGGAACAGTATTGCAATTTGAATAAATAATACTGAGGCTTCTTTTATTTTTTTTAATATTTGTTTTTGAATTGGATTTATATTCATTTTTTAGTTTTTTTATTGGTGTTTGTTAGGGTTTTTGATGTGCGAATCTAACCATTTTAATTTAAGATATATCCTAATTCAAAATCATAAATTTTAGACTAATATAAATACAGAAATTTTAAAAAAAAACTCAGTAGCGTCTGCATGAATTATTTTTAAGAAATAGGTCAATTATCATCGTAAAAGTATATTATATTCTGACATTTGTAAAAAATGCAATTTTTTCTTTCGTCCTAAAGGTGTGATTATTTCGATAAAATCTACATATTTGTTTTTTAGTTCATATTAGCTTTTCACAATAAGTATTTGTTAAGTTTTTTTAATTAATTATTTTCGTCCAAAAAAAGGCATTATTATTGCTGTAAATAATGTAGAGAAGAGTATTGGATTGTCAAATTATTATAAGCAAACAGATCGCTAATCAATCTTAAGGTTATGAACATAAAATTCGCATTTCTGGCATTATTTTTATCTGCAGTTTTATTTATGCAATGTTCGTCAGAACAATTTTTTGAAGATGGAATTATTCCAAGAGCTGGTGGTGATAAACTTTTCGCAGAGAATTTATATAGAGGTGTCTATTTAGATAGTTTACAATATATTGTTGGAAATACCATTGAGGAAGATAAATTATTAGCCTGGTGTCAGGCAAATAATTTTACAACAGTAACTTGTTATGATTTATACGTTATTTTGAAATCTCCGGCCAATTATCCCCAAATGGCTAACTTCATCAAAAAAGCTAAGAATATTTATGGTATTCAGACAGTAACGGCTTGCATGGGTTCAGCAAGTGCTTTTACTGAATTAATAAATAATTATAATGTTTCGAGAACCGACTCTATCGAAAAATTTAACTATTCAAATCTTGAATTAGAGTGGTGGAACAAAGCCTCAACCTATAAAAATTACCTTACTCAGTTGAAAGGAATCAATGCTTGGGGTGATGAACAATTTCCGAGAATCCCTACCGAAGAATATATTGGATGGTTTAAAAATCCAACTGGTCAGGAGGCTATACAAGCCGAAGGTTTGGTGAAAAATTCAGATAGAATTTTAGTGCATGATTATCAAACTACCCCTTCATTTAATTATGTACAAAGCCGATTGTCGTGGATTGGTAAAGCCGCAAAAGCACAAAATAAGGTAATGCCAATTATTATAATTTTTAGTGTAGAACCCTCGTTTTCATATAATTACTTTCTAACGAATTCATTTGAAGATGCATATAACATGGTTGTTAGTCAGTTTAATGCTAGCAACTTTGATGGTAAAGCCAATATAGAATTAATAGGTTATCAGATATTTGACCAATCATACGCTCGTCAGGCACGACCGCTAATTGCTCTTTAAGGAGAGTTTGTTAATTTGAAATTATTCAAAATAGCTTTAAAACAAAAATACAACTATCTGATAATCAAATAGTTGTATTTTTGTTTTGTGGAGACGCAGGTTCTCGAACCTTTTATTTTTACTTAATTCTATTTTGTGTTAAATATGCTGATAATCAATGAGTTATGAAAGTTTATAGTTAAGTAAAATTAAGATAAATACAGTTAGATTAAAAAAAACCGTCCCCCAAACCGTCCACGCTTAAATTTATTTGTATCTTTGTAATGTTCAATTATACAATTACTTTTTAGCATGGCAAAGCTCAATTTTTATCTACGAGATAAAAACTCAAAAACCTCTACGGCAGTCATTTTGTACTTTCGATATAGCAATGTTTTGCTCAAATATTCGACAGGTGAAACCATTGAGCCAAAGTTTTGGAATGAAGATACCAAACGAGCCAAAGAAACTCGATTGTTTCCAACTTTTGCCGAATTTAACGCCCGACTAAATAATTTAACTACCGATGTTCAGAATGAATTTAGAAAATACCTAAATGATAATGAACAGACACCCCCAACCCTTGATAAATTACGAGAGTTGCTTGATATTAAACTACAAAAAAAGGTAGAGGAAGAAAAAGATAAACCCCTCGACTTATTTTCATTTTGTGAGCAATACTTGAAAGATTGTGAAACCCGACTAAATGAAAAGACAGGCAAGCCGACCAAGCCAGCATCAATTTTGGTTTACAAACAGGCTATTCGAGAACTCAAAAACTTTAAAAGTAAATTTTACAAAAATAAAGTGCTTGATTTTGCCCAAATAGATTACTATTTCTATACGCAATACCAAAAATACTTAATCAACGATAAACAGTATTCAACCAATACGGTAGGAAAACACATTAAAACCCTCAAAATGTTCTTTATTGAAGCACAGGCAAGGGGTTTGATGCCTAACTTCTATTCTAAGCGATTTAAGAGCGTTTCGGAGCAAACCGAAGCTATTTATTTGAATCAAGATGAAATAGAAACTATTTACGGTTTGGACTTATCAAATAATCCACGTTTGGAGAAAGTGAAAGATTTGTTTGTCATTGGATGCCTTACAGGTTTAAGGTTCTCCGACTTTACACGCATACGCCCTGAAAATATAGACGGTGATTTTATTGAGATAGAAACCCAAAAGACAGGCGGAACGGTGGTAATACCTATTCATAGCATTGTAAGCGAAATATTAGAAAAGTACGATAATAACCTACCGAGGGCAATATCTAACCAAAAGATGAATGAGTATTTAAAGGAAATAGGACAATTAGCACAGTTAGACGACATAGTTTCTAAATCATATACCAAAGCAGGAAAAAAAGTAACACGCACTTATTTAAAGCATGAATTGATAACAACGCACTCCGCAAGGCGTTCGTTTGCATCAAATGCCTATAAAATGGGTATGTCAGCAATTAGTATCATGGGTATAACAGGGCATAAATCGGAGGTTCAATTTATGAAATACATTAAGATTACGCCACGAGAACACGCCCACAAGTTGCGTGAAATGTGGAACGCCCAAAGTTTTAAACTCAAAATAGCATGAATTTGCCCAACGGAGAAAACGCCAAAATACCAATAGAAAAAATAATAAAGTATCTTTTAAATACCGAACACCCACAAAATAAAGGCAAGGCGTTCTTTTATCTAAAAATAGGTTTTGACCAAGATACGCCTGAAACTTTAAAGGAAGCTATTTTGAAAATTGCAAAAACAGGAATTGTACAAAATACAGAAACTAACCCCGAAGGCGTAAAATATGAGGTTTTAGGCGATTTGGAAGCCCCAAACGGTAAAAGTTATCCATTAAAAACCATTTGGATACAAGAAAACAATAAAGAGTATTCAAGATTAGTAACAGCATACCCAAACAAATAAAACAATGATAGAAGAAAACGATTTAGTGGCATTATTAATCAATTTGCCCGAACTGAATTTGAATAAAGGCGATGTTGGAACGGTTGCATTTTGCTATGAAAGTGGCGAACGCTACGAAGTGGAGTTTATTAATGCCAAAGGTGAAACCATAGGCGTAAAAACCCTAACCAAAGACCAAATAAAAAAGGTTGAAATGGAAAATACCATTTTGCACGTAAGAGAATTTAGAAAAGTAGCTTAAAACCTATCAAAACCTTATTTTTTAAGCAATAAAAAATGAAAACATTGAAAGATTATGAAGATGAAATGTTAATTGTCAGAGCGAAATTGGATAAAATTGTTTTTAGTTATTATGATTTTGACGAAGCGGTTGAATACTTAATTAACAAAAGTATATTCAATAAAGTAAAGAAAATGGGCGAAGATATAGGCAAACATTTACCTGAATTTAGTGATTGGTTAGAAGGTGTAAAATCAAATAAAACTTTTCAACGAATGGTAAAAAATAACCTTGATGAAGTGTATAAGTCCACGATAGTATCAAGTCAAGCTGATTATTCAAAGAGTTGTGATAGAATGTTTCAAAAAATAATTTCTGAAATACCCGAATTTGGCATAAATGAAGTAGATGAATTTCTTGAATCTCATCTTTGGGAAGTGGTACAAATAGCTAATACTTTAAGCTTTGTAAATTACGAAAATGGTAAACCTATTATTTATAATGGTAAACCTGTTATTTATATAGGTACTCAATTGGAAGAACAGTTTAATATTGTTTTAGAATTTTTAACAATATATTTTAATCGTTTACTTGCAAGAATTGGTGCAGGAATTGGAGAAGTTATTCATAATAACTTTTTCAATTCTGAATTTTCACAGAAAAAATTAAATGAGTTTTTTATATTTTATTCTAATGTTGAATTTGCAAATAGAAAAATATATTTTGAATCAAAAGAATATGATATAGTATTAGAATCAATAGTTTGGCACACCGAGCCAATATTTAAAGTAATAGACAAATTAAAGCTACCACAACATTATGAGTCTTCAAAAGTGTTACAGCATAATAACCAAAATTCAGAAATTACAGGCGAATACAAAGAAAATCCATATTCATACATTCAAATCAAAAGAGATAGAAAAGGAAATGCAGTAAGCGGAACAAATCAAAGACTATTATTATTTTTTACCTACATTGATGATTCACTTTTGAATTATGGCAATAGAAATAAAATTGCAGACTGGTTTCAGATAAGTTTAGAGCGATTTGAAAAAACTTGTGGTGAAAATGATTTACATAAAACTTGGTTCAAAAGATATTGTAATGATGTGAGGGTATGGATAGAACAAACCAACAAACCCGAAATTATCAATAAATTTAACTTAGATTTTCCTCATTAAATTTCCGACAGTCTTTCCGACAGTCCCGACAGTTTCCTCAACTTTCCACCCCCGAACTTTGCTTGCATAATCAAACAAAATAGATTTATGCAAGAACTACTAACACAAATTTCCGACCACTTTCGCCCGATAATTCAGCAGGAAGTTAGAAACGCCCTCAACGAGTACAAAACTCGAATTGAAGCCCCCAAAGACGAAAAACTTTACAGCCGTAAAGAAACCGCATCCAAACTAAATATTTCGCTTGTAACGCTTACAAAGTATGTGAGTGAGGGGCGTATCGTTGCTCACAAGGTATGTGATAGCAATAAAAAAGGTGTTCGGGTATTATTCAGAGCAGAGGACATTGATAAATGCCTTTCTAAAATAGAAACCAAAGGAGGGGTTTACAAGAAATGAAACGTAAACCCCTTTATTTCAATACTACTAACTTGGAAGGTAAGGAACTTCAAGAAAGTATTCGCAGGACATTAACACAGGATGCAAATATACTACAATTTTTCAGAGCAAACCCAACTGCAAAGCTCACAAAATATGAAGTATTAGACAATCTACTGAAAGCAAACATGATTCATAACCTTACACCCGAAACGTCTATCGGTAGGGCTTTAAATACCCTAATGCGTAACGGCTATATTGAGAAACTCAAAGAGTATCGTGTCGGCAAATACGGCAAGCGTAACCACCTTTGGAAGTTATCGGACAATTAAGAAAAATAGCATTTTAGCATGATTGACTTTTTAAAAATAGAAATAAATTCCAAAAGTGTAGCCGATGCACTCCGAAAGCATGAATTGTTAAGTTTCAAAAATGAATCGGACAACGAAACTGGCGAACTTGAAAAACAAAGAGCCAAATACAAGAATCTTAAATTTTTGATATACAACAATGATAAAACAGTTATTGAAGGAAGTATCCATAAATACCATAATGCAGGAATACATAATCATAATGATTTTAGTTTCGGTCAAGTAGTGGCAACCATTCAAGACATTTGTAAAACTTTTGATTTTAGCCCCGAAATTGCCCGACTACACGGTTTAGAGTTTGGTGTTAATATTCGGATAGGTCAAGACCCCTCAACGGTTTTAAACATGATAATTTGCTATAATAATGATTCTGTAAACAAGATGAATATTTCGGGAGGGGATGGAATTATAAGCCACCAAACAAACCACGTAGTAAAGATTTACAATAAATCATTGCAGTACGACCAACCCGAACATATTTTGAGAGTGGAGGATAAAATTGTGAGAATGAGAAAAATTGAACACCTTTCAATCGAAACGCTAAACGATTTATGCAACCCTAACAAAGTAGCATCATTAGGAAAAGTTTTATTTGAAATGTTTGATTCTCTTATCATTCACGAACCTATCAGATTGAGCGAACTATCAAAGCCCGAACTCAAACTTTATGAGCAAGCAGGAAACCCCCGATTTTGGGAAGGTTTAAACCGTTCACAAAGAAGCAAAAAACGTACTCGTTACAATGCAATAATTGAGCGGTTTAGTACCGATAAGATAAAAGAAACTATTAAGCAAAAAGTAATTGCGAAATGGGACGAACTTTTAAAAAGTGGCTACCAATGCACAGGTATAAGCGAAACACCAAAAAGCTACGAATGCACAGGTAGTATAGGGTGTAAACGTAGCCATTTATCTAATAAAAACACTTTTGAAAACTTAACGAATCGAACATTCCTAAAAAGAGTATGTTTGACTTGTGGCAAAGATATATCTAACCAAAGAAAAGGGAGTTTTTTTTGTTCTGAAAAGTTGTTTGGAAAAGTTGCCAAAAAATGCAGGAATAAAGAGAGCAACCCACGCCACAACCCAAAGAATAATTTTGTGAAAAAGGTGCATGAATCATTTTTCAAATATCATATCGTTTTACCTTTATTTCCAAATGAGGAGGTTTTTAAGCCCACGCCACAGCAGGAAGAAATTTTAATCAATGTAAAGTTCAATTATCAATAAAACAGGCGAATATTTCATTTTAAATCATTAATCAATTGGTTATATAAAAGACTATTTGTATAATTGTGTTAATCAATTCTTGTAACAGAGGCACTTCGGATGCCTATAACATTAAGACTATGGGAAAAACAACACCTAAAGAATTAACCACTTTTGATAAAGTAGTTAGAACAATCTTTGTTATAGTTATAGCAATACCAATTTTTTATCTCATGTTTTGGGATGATAAGAAAAGCGAAAACAGTTCGAGTTTTGTTGAACCTCAAAATGAGTTAACACAATCAAAGAGATTTATTTTAACTCATTTACTCGGAGAAAGGATGAAGAATGATGCCTATTTTACTTTAACTGGAGATACCGAGTGGACTTTAGATTATAGAAATGGGGATAAAATAAAGTATAAAATTATTTCATATAATAAATACAATCAATTGTGTGGCATGGATTGCGTGGATAGTCTTGGAGAAAGATGTGAAATATGTATTTCTAAGCAGTCTGGAAACGAAACAATCATAACCATTGATTATAAAAAGGGAGTTTTAACCTATAAAGGATATTACGAATAAAAAAATGCCTAAAAATAAATATAAATATTAGATAAATTAATGATAGCCTTTCATTGTATTCAAATGATTAATTAAATGATAATCTTTCATTACATTGATATGATTATCATTTGAAAGACTAACATTATAATATCATTATATTAAATGATAATTAAATGAAAAACCAACATTTATTTAAATGTAAAATTAATGTATGATACCCCCCAAATACTTTATTAATATCATTTTCTTAGCAGCCGACCGACTATCAAGTTTTAAAAAATTTTTTGAAAAAAAACCACTTTTACAAAGTAAAAAATGGGAAATACTCATTCCATCCAATGACTTACAAAAATATCTTGCCCTCCTATATCCGTCAAAGTAGATGCACCCATTTGCACAGTTCCTTGAAAAATTCCAGTAAAGAAAAAATCATTATTATTGCCAAAAGTCATGGTTTTAGCATTTCCACCCTGTCTTTGAGTGTACATAAGTGTTCCATCACCCGAATATTTAGAAAATATAAAGGTATAATTTGGTACGCCACCTCCTGGAATATAACCAATAGATTTTGACCATGTATAGATATTTCCAGATGAATTAATTTTAAAGTTTATGGCATTTTCCACAATTTTCACCCAAGACAAATCACCAGTGTATTGAAAATATCTTATTAAAAAGCTACTTGGTGTTTGGCTTGGAAAAATCGCTGAACTTGAAAAAGAAGTGGGATTAGAGTTACATTCACCAAGTACAATTGGGTCATTTACAGGATTTAGTTCCATTTTTAGCCCTTTATCAATTCCAGTTCCACCACCTTGCTTTATCCATGATAGCGTTCCATTGGCTTGATATTTTACGACAAAAAAATCTTCTAATCCAATAGAATTAATTGTATTTCCACTAAAATTAGAACTTGTAGAAAAACTACCAGTTACATAGACGTTTCCGCTTGCATCAACTTTAAGGTCATTGGCTTTATCAATCCCTGACCCACCAGCTTGTTTAACCCAAATTAATGAACCATTTGTGTCATATTTACCTATTAAAATATCCTCATTACCAAAAGAATTAAAGTTATTAGTTTCAATAGAGGTACTACCACTAAAATATCCTGCAAAAACACAATCTCCATTATTACTAATTATTACATTAGAATATCTCATAGTCTTGACCCACATAAAACTACCACTATTTGAAAATTTAGCAACAAACGTTTCATTATTAACAGTTGAATTAATTGTTGTCGAACCAAATGTTAATGAACCACTGATAGTTCCGGCCAAGTAAACATTATTGTTGGTATCTAAAAAAATATCATATCCGAAATTATAATTACAGTCAGAATTGCGATTAGACCATATCAAATCGCCAATACTATTGTATTTTTCAATCCATATTGTTTTGCAACCAAGTGAACTGCTTGTATTATAAACTACATAAACATTAAAATTAATATCTATTTTAATAGTTGCATTAGAACTATTATAACCACCAATATATTTCTCCCAAATAAGAGTTCCGTTTGATGAAAATTTAGCAATAAAACAACCAACATAAGTAATAATTCCTGATATGTAAACATTGTTATTTGCATCAGTAAGTAAAGAGTAAGAGTGATCATAATCATAGCTACCACCTTTACGCCATGCAAATCCAACAGGATTTGTTGAGTTATTCGATTCGCTTTGTGAAGTACAAAGCCATTTACTGCCAGTGTAGTATCTTAAACAACGGAATGTACTATCAAAAGCAACCATACCAGCTTTTGGGTTTGGAATGGCAGTAATTTGGTCATAAGATAGTTTAGGAACTTGAACTGTACCTTGACCACCCGAAGTAATAAGAGTAGATTGTGCGTTTACAATTTGACAGAAAAGCAAAAGTTGAATTATTAAGACGTATTTCATTGTTAAAATAGGATAAGATAAACTAAAAAAAACATTAATTTACGAAGGCAATTACAATTTTACGCAATATTTGGGTATAAGGTTTAAAAATGTATTTTTATTTATTATACGGTTAAATAGCTTTGTTTGATAATATTAGAATATTAGAATGTTAGTTGTTGAATAAGATACCAGTAAAGTTCCTTAATAATTTAGGTTTCATTTTAAGCAGTCAAAAAATGGCAAAGTTTCCGAGTTATCCAACTTTATTTGATGAATGAAAAACCACATTGTATTTAGATGTAAAACTAATGTAAAAACATTGTTTAAATAATTAGATAAATACTAATACTATACCCCCCCAAATTGATTTAACATATCATTTTCTTAGTAGCCGAGAGGGTCGCAAATTTTTAAAAATATTTTAGGATTAATCAACGTACAAACGCTAACAATCATTTGGATGTATCAAATAATGTTGAAGCTAATTTGAAGGATTTAGTTAATTTAATGCTCACATTGATAGAGTATGTTTAGCTTAAAAAGCAAGAAACGGAAAATTAGTTGAGCCAGCAGGTATGACTGAAAATGAATTTGATATTTACGTGACAGATTTAAAAACTAAGCATAGGAATATCTTAGTTTTTGATACTGAAATGCAAGATTTATAGATTCAAAAAAAATCTAAACTACTTATCTAATTTAGGAATTACCGAATAATAAATTTATGTTTTATTCCTATAGATTTTCACCTTTTAATGTTTAATTTGAGGGTATTACATTCATCGAACTATTCTATTTTCTAAATCAAATTCTACTTTTATGAAAAATCACCTCGTTCTATTCCTTTGTTTTCTATGTAGTTTAAATGTATTTGGTCAAATTTCAACACTAAATAGCACTGATGGTTCAATTCTAATTACTCCAAAAGGTCTGAAGGGAAAGACCAATAATGGAGTATCTTTAGGTGAAAATGCCCTGCGTTTTAATACTACAGGTGGTTATAATACTGCAATTGGCAAAGATGCATTGTCCTCTAACACCGAAGGTAATAATAATACAGCGATTGGGTACTCTGCATTAAACTCTAACACAGGAGGCAATGATAATACAGCAATTGGCGGTTTATCATTAAAATTTAACATTTCAGGTAGTTCAAATACAGCGATTGGAAACGCTGCATTAAACTCTAACACATGGGGTTATACTAATACAGCAATTGGCAGTGTTTCATTGTACTCTAACACTACAGGCTATTCTAATACAGCGATTGGATACTATGCTTTAAAATCTAATACAGCAGGTAATTCTAATACAGCAATTGGCGAGGCTTCATTAGTATCTAACACTACAGGTGTTTTAAATTCTGCGATTGGAAAATTTGCATTGCGTAATAATACTTCAGGTGGTTATAATACTGCAATTGGAGGTGAATCCCTTTTGAGCAATACAATTGGATTTGAAAATACAGCTATTGGCAATTTATCACTTTATTCAAATACTACAGGATTTGATAATACTGCTAATGGTGTAAATTCTTTAAAGGGAAATACAATTGGTTACCAAAATACCGCAACAGGGGTAAGTTCATTAAAATCAAACAATATTGGATTTAATAATAGTGCATACGGTTTTGTATCCTTAAGTGAGAATACAACTGGAAATGGTAATACTGGAAATGGTGCTTTTTCTCTTTCACGCAATACAACTGGGGAAAACAATACAGGAATTGGATATTATTCCTTATATCTTAATACTACTGGCAATAGTAATACTGCCACAGGTAATGCTGCTCTTTATAATACCACAACAGGAAGCGATAACACGGCACATGGCTATTGGGCTTTAACTGCAAACACTACAGGGTCTAACAATACAGCAGTAGGAAAATTATCGCTAAGTAATAGTACTATTGGCAGTTTCAATACCTCATTAGGGCATAATACAGGTGTAATGATTAATGCAGGTCAGCAAAATACATTCATAGGAGCTTTGGCAGATGCCACAGGAGACTTTAATAATGCTATGGCAATTGGTTATGATGCCAAAGTAGATGGAAGCGATAAAATAAGAATTGGTAATAGTTCGATAAGTGTAATAGAAGGTCAAGTTTCTTGGAGTAATCCTTCTGATAGAAGATTGAAAGAAAATATAATTTATACAAATCGTTTAGGTCTTAATTTTATCAATCAATTACAAACAGTTTCTTATAATTATATAGCAGATGCAAATAAAAT
>NZ_JAYWCU010000066.1:0-50700 GCF_043780375.1 Emticicia sp.
TTTGTACATATTATAATTATATATTTTTACAAAATTAGGCGAGTTTGTCTTTTACTCGTCTAATTTCTCCAAGTATTATTATTTGTGTACGGTTTTAAAGTAATTTTCTAATCCTAGAGTATCGGTTTCGTCAATTAACAAAATTTCAGCCGATTTTAGTTTTCCTTTTGTGCCTGCACTCCAAGTTTTTGGAGCGGCTATTAATGGTTTATAGTAAGGTGCGGTCATAGCAATGTAGCTTTTTTTCAACTCCCAACCTTTACCAAAATCGCCCCACGCTTCCAATTTGGCATCTTCCAAGCCCCATTCTATTAGTTTATTTTTTGAATAATTGGCAGCACGCATAAATCCTGGCGAACCTTGGAGACGTGGTCCATTGGCATCGGTTAAGTTAAAAGCGATGTCCATTACTTTTGAATTTTGTAGTCCTTCTTGTCGAATTTTTTTGACCATTTCTAAGTCAACTTTTTCTTCTTGAGCCATTGCTCCAAAAGAAAACACGCTAAGTGCAATTGTAGGTAGTAGTTTTCTCATTATAGCTGTTTTTGGTTTGTTTCTGCTAAAGATAGAAATTCGTAGCCACGAATTCAAAATAATGAGATTAATTAAGCTTTTGACCTGATTAACTGAGGTTGGGGGTTGATGTTTGACTTGTTGGAAAGTACATTTTTTCAAATAATTAGACAAAAAATAAACCTCTCCGTAAAGGCTTTTCCAGAGAGGTTTATTTAGTTTTTGTTCATTCTAATACTTTAAATCAAAAACCGCCCCAACATACACAATTCTACTAATCGGTGCGGAACCATAAACTGTAATTGCGTTGGAATTTGTCAGGTTCATTCCACCCAATTTAAAAGTAGTTTTTAGCGGTTTTGCATGATAATTTACCTGAGCATCAAGCGTACCAAAAGCCATAATTTTACCTTCATCGAAAGGCATAAAATAAGTATAAGTATCGCTCCAACGATAGTTAATTGAGTACGCTAAATCTTTCATTATCAATCCATTAGCTCCTAAATTAAATTTGTGCTTTGGCGTATTGAAACCCGCAATCAAGCCTTTTATGTCCGAGATTTTCGACCAAGTATAGTTTCCGTAAAGGCTAATATTTATATTTAAACGATAATCAGCACTTATAAACGCTCCTTGCGTAGTTACTGGCTTGTCGAAATTTGCCCAAGTCTGAATAAATCTTCCACGAGTGCGGTCGGTACTTGGTTTTGCCCAATCACCCGTTTTTATTCCTGTAAAATTTCCTTCGGGCATCACGCCATCTTCACGCCCTTGGAAACGAACAATTCCGATAAAACCATTGTACAAACTTCTATAATAACTCAAATCAATCTGTAAATCTTTGGTAAGCAATGCTTTATAGCCTAACTCCCAAGAATTCATTTTTTCTGGAGCGAGTTTCTTCACTTCGTAAGGTGCTGTTCCTGCCGAATTAAGTCCTTTAAAACCATTTTGGGTATTGCCAATAAGCAAAATACTGCCATAATCTAAATAAATGTATTGGTCGAGTTGAGCTGGAGCTCGGTAAGCTGTTGAATAATTGGCTCGGAAGTTATGATTTCCTGATGAATAAACAGCCGATATGCGTGGCGAAAGTTTGGCATCAAAATTCTTGAATGCATCTAATCTTGCTGCTGCTGCCAAAGTTAATTTTTCGTTCCATACTTTTTGTTGAACTTGCCCATAAACTCCTGATTCCCAATTAGTTATCGCATTTCTTTGTTCGGTATTTAGCGGCGAATAAATGCCGTCCGAAAACAAAGTTCCATTAGATTTTAACAAATAAGTTCGGTAAGCTCCACCCACCACTACATTGGTAGTTTTGAAACGAAACTCACGTTGTGCCGAGAAATCTACATTGCGAGCCGTATTAGCAAAAGCCGCTCCTTTTATGTTTGTACCATTTACTTTCAAATCGCCAATACTGTTGGCAACTTGCTGCGTTACTCGTTCAAAAACTGTGGGTACTGATGCCCCTTGAATTTGCTTTATTTGCAAATTTTGGGTCAGATCAAAAGCTAATTTTGCCGCATTTTCAATACTTTGTCCACCTTGAATATTAGGTAAAGTAAAGGCAGTCGGCACGCCGCCATTGACCGCATCGGGCATAAAAACTCCTGCTAAGTTTCCGCCACCAAAACCATTACTACGAGCCGCCGAAAAAATCTGATTCCACGCATTGAAATAATTAGCAGCAATTGTAGGAAAAGTACCATTCGCAGGGTCGGTCATTCGCATATTTTGCAGGGCATTTGCTACGCCACCGAGTTCGTATGCCTTTCCTCCATAATCGTACATTGAGTAGGCACGCACAAACCAACGGTCATTTTTAATCTCAAATTTGTGCAAATCATACTGCATTTCTCGCCAAGCAAAGCGACTTGTGCTTTGAAAAACACCATTTCCAATTGATTTTCGGTATTCATATGAAGCCTTGGTCTTTTTATTAATTTTGAAATGCAACGAAGGATTTAATCGTAAATTTCCAGCTTTAAATGAATCTCCAAAAAAGCCAAATTTTGAACCACTATTTGCCGACAAAATTTCACTTTCTTTGAAACCTGGCATATAAATTCGATAAGGCTTTCCGTCATTATATTTAGTAAAATCAGGGTTCGTTATAGTTGAACCAATATCACCAAAATAGTTGATTTTATTCCAGCCAAAAGGTGAACCGTAGGCATTATTTGCCGCATCCGAGCCAACCAAACCACCTTCGGTAACAGATTTAATTGCGGCATCAGATTCACCCAAAAACTCATTTCCAGTAATAAAATTGGCATTGAGTTTAAACGCAAAACGTTTGGCAAACACTTGTGCATAACGAATTTGGGTATCAAACAATGACCTCGAACCACCACGCACCGAAGCCGTAATTCCTTGGTTTTTGAACGGGTCTTTGCTCGTCATTAGCACCACGCCATTCAAGGCTCCAGAGCCATAAAGGGCAGAGTTTGCTCCGTAAATAACTTCGATATTGTCAATATCCAAGTCAGGCGTTCCCATCCAATTTCCGCCATAAAGCGATGATGTTGGCGACATAAATTCCACATTATCAGCCAGTTGCAGTAATCTTTCGGCTTTTGCACTATTAAATCCTCGTGTACTGAGGCTCGTTACAAACCAACTCGACTGACTCACATCAATGCCTTTATAGCGTGCCAACGACGAAATCAATTCGATACTTGGCGAGTTTTGCAATTGCAAAGCGGTTATTTTCGTAACCGAAATAGGGGCTTTAAAAATACTTTCTTCAATTCGGGAAGCCGAAACTATAACTTCATTTAAGGTTTTTGCACTATCTTGAGTGATGGTTTGTCCATAGACATAATTGGTTACTAAATTTAAAAATACGTAAACGACTTTCTTCATTTTTTTTCTTTGGTTTAAATTTTTAGCCACAGTCAATTGATGATAATCAACAATTAATTTCTATCTATCGACCATTGTCTGTGGACAAACGACTAATTACTCCTCAATCCACTTCTTAAACTGGGTGGCGTTTTCTTGACTGATACTTACTTCTGCTTTAGCGAGGTGCAAGAGTTCAAGGGCGATTTTGCCTTTAAATGAGGGTTTGAAACTCAAAATGGCATTGATATGTACAATAAACTTGCGGTTTACTCGAAAGAATTCTCTATTTGGCAATTCTATTTCCAGTTCGCTTAAACTTCGCTCAACTGTATATCGCTCACCTGTTCGGTCTATTAAAAATACAATTCTTGATTCTGTATAAATAAAGGCAATTTGGTTGGTAAATATTACATAATAATTCGTTCCTTTCTTGGCAATAACTCTATCTTTCTGAAAAATATTTTTTGTATTGTCTGAACCATTTTTTAAAGAATATTGCTTTAAAAAGTGCGTTTTAAGCGATTCGTATTTATCTAAAACTCGATTTATTTCATCTTTTTCAATTGGCTTTCTGAGGTAATCAATCGCACTAAAAACCATAGATTGCGACCAATATTTATCATAAGACGACATAAATATGACAGGAAATGTTGAGCTAAATTCTTGAAATACTTCAAATATCAGCCCATCTGGCAATTCTACCTCGCACAAAGCTAAATCTGGTAAACCTGCGGTAGTAAGCCACATTTTTACTGCTTGGTTAGTTTTCAAATACTCAATAATCGCCAAAGGGTAATATTCGGCTAAAACTTGCGTAATTAGCCTTGCATGAGTTTCATCTTTTTCTACCAAAAGAATAGTCATTGGCAATTTGGGTAATAAGATTTCCGCTTTCAAGCGAAGATTTTCGGTTTTGGCGAAATAAAATTTGCGTTGCAAAATTACAGAGAACAAATTAGAATACAGCCATTTTACAAGCGACAGTCCACCGACATTAGCATAAACGCAAGTTTCTCAGCAAAAACACATCAAAACAACTATTATTAATAAATCAACGTCTATAAAAGCGAACTTCAATTCTCAACACCATTTATGAAAAAGTCAAGATTATTATTCACAGCAATGGGTCTGTGGCTATTTATTGCGTGTAGCAAAAACACCGATACGGTTACTCCCTCCAATTCGAATCCAGATTGGACGACCGAAAGCCATAGCAATGAAGCTGACCCAAACTATACAATGGTTTTCCCGCAAGATAAAGTCAATAGTCTCGAAATTACGATGACCAAAGAAACTTGGCAGGCAATCAGAACAGATATGATTTCGGTGAAAGGAGGTGACTTTGGTGTGGGTGGAACTCAACCCGTTGGTGGAGTTGGTGGCGTAAATAGCTCGACGGAACCAAAATATGCTGCTGTTTCAATAAAATTCAATGGAAAAGAATGGCAAAAGGTTGGATTTCGACTAAAAGGCAATTCGAGCCTTTCGTCGATTTGGCGAGGAGGAATTTATAAATTGCCTTTCAGAATGCAATTTGACGAATTTGAAGAACAATACCCCGACATTAAAGACCAGCGTTTTTATGGCTTTAAAGACGTTTCGATGTCGCCCGCTTTCAAAGACAATTCATTGATTCGTGAGAAAGTGGCTTCTGATATTTTCAGAATGGCGGGCATTCCTGTAGCACAAACAGCTTTCTATAAAGTATATATCAATTTTGGTGATGGACTAAAGTATTGTGGTGTTTATACGATGATTGAAGCTATTGATGATACTATGCTAAAATCTCAATTTGGCGAAAAAAAAGGGAACTTATATAAGCCAGAATCTACTTTTCAGACTTTTTCGCAAACCCAGTTTGAGAAAAAAAGCAACGAAGATTTAGCGGACTGGAGCGATATTCAGGCGACAATTACGGCATTAAATGCCACAACTCGCACCTCAAATCCTACAATTTGGCGTGAAAACCTCGAAAAAACTTTTAATGCCGACCATTTTATTAAATGGCTTGCCATTAATACAACTTTGGTGAGCTGGGATACTTATGGAGCAATGGCACATAACCATTATCTCTACAATCATTCTTCTAAAAAATTTATGTGGATTCCATGGGACAATAACGAAGCTCTTACGAGTAATGCAAGAGTGCAACTGTCTTTATCGGGTGTTGCCAACAACTGGCCATTAATCAATTATGTTGCCAATGATCCTGTTTATTATGCCAAATACAAGGCGTATGTGAAGGATTTTAACGACAATATTTTCACTGCAACTAAAATGAATGCTATTTTTGATAAAGCCACGACCTTGATTACACCTTATGTAAATGGCACAGAAAAAGAAGAGAAACCATATTCGAACCTTACAAATATTTCAAGTTTTACATCGGCCTTGCCAATATTGAAACAACACGTAATGAGTCGAAATCAGGCGGTGAGTGCTTTTTTGAGGTAATTTTTTATTTTTTGAGTTTAACAATAACATTTAAGGCATTGGGCGAAAAAATAATGGTATCAGATTTGTAACCTGTTTTCTCAAAAACTAAAATTACATCAGGACATTTTGTGCCACTTTCAACATCTGTAAACTGAAAATGTCCATTGGCATCACTTTTTATAGTGCGGTACGATTCTGTTTTTTTATAAATCAGAACATCCGACAGCGTTTGCATAGATTGGGCATCATATAAACTGCCTTCAACTTTTTGAAGGCAATCGCAACCAAAAATTAACATAAGTAATAAAAACGAGCTTATTCTAATGCAGTCTTTTATTGTTTTTTGAATAAATGTTGTTTTCACGGCATCAATTAATTTAATATTCAAAAAAAATAAAACTCAAATTACATTGCTAAATTACAAAAGATTTCGAGGTCTGAATATAGATATGCCCATTTATATTGAACCTGTTTGCAGTCGAAATTAAACGTTTAAACAGGTTAATATACAAACCTAAAACCTTTCTACACTTTGACACTAATTGGTTAAAGGCTACGTATTTTGCCAAATACAAGGCGTATGTAAAAGATTTTACCGAAAATAGCTTTACTTCTGCCAAAATGAATGCTATTTTCGACAAAAATTACAATTTGATTTCGTAGCCGGTGATGCAAAAAGTAGCCTCTTATTCTTATTTATCGAATACAGCGGCATTTACCACTGCTGTTACGCAACTGAAAGCTTAATGTTGTAACAAGAAATCAGGCAGTTGCTACGTTTTTGAAATAGTCTTTAAAAATTGATACTAATGAAATATTTATTAATGATTGTACTCCCTTTTATAGGGATGGAATCTTTTGCCCAAAGCAAAAAAGAAATTCGTAAAAATAACATCAAAGGTATTTCGGAAGTTATTACCGAATACGAAAATGGGAAAGAAAGTACGCATAACGACGTTTCTAAAAAGTTCGATAAAGAGGGCGAGGTTATTCAGGAAATCAATTATGATAAAAATGGCGTTTTGAAGGAAAAGATTTTGACCAAAAATAATAAAGATGGCGATAAAATCGAAGAAATTATTTACGATGCTAATAGTAAGCAAAGCTTGCGATATATATACAAATATAATAATTTCGGTGAAAAAACAGAGGAAATACAGTATGATGCTAAAAATGCGGTACTCACAAAATCTGTTTATGTGAATAATAGCAAAGGATTAAAAGCTGAGAAAAAAACGTATGATGCCAAAGGCAAATTAATTCAAATCAAGAAATATATCTATGAATACTGAGTTTTTTTTCAACCGAATAAAGCAGGAGTGTGAATTGTTTGAGCCAATTACCTTAGCCGAAATGGATGGTGTAAAACTCATGGATAGAATGGATACAAAATACATAATTCCAATGAATTTGCTCCCTTCAATTTTGGCTGATGCAAAGCAATATTACTACCTTTTAGAGACAAATAATGAGCGACTTTGTTCCTATCAAACCCTTTATTATGACACCGAAAACTTAGCACTTTATCACCTCCATCAAGTAGGGAAAGAAAATCGTTATAAAGTACGTTCACGAAATTATGTAGGCTCGAATTTACAGTTTTTTGAAGTAAAATTTAAGAATAATCGTGGCAGAACAATCAAAAAACGCATTAAAACCGATGGTATCAATGAGCCTCATTTGGAAGATAAAAGTTCGGAATTTTTGTCAAAAATCAGTAACTTAGAACCCGATAATTTGCAAGGAATTATGTGGGTAAATTATACTCGACTAACACTCGTCAATAAAAATAGTCCCGAACGCCTCACAATTGATTTAGAATTGACTTTCAAGAATGATACCAAGGAAATTAAGTATGCACAAATAGCGATTGCCGAAATAAAACAAGAGAAAATCGGAGCATCACCGATTGTAGATGTTTTCAAGAAGCATCATTTAAAAGAAGGTTCGATAAGTAAATATTGCTTCGGTATTATTAGTCTTTTTGAAGGCATTAAACAAAACAATTTTAAGAAACACCTCAGAAGAATTTCCAAAACACTACACCAATATGACTCTATTGCAACAAATGCTTTCGCCTGATACTTTACAAACTGCTCAAGCCGCCTCTTTCGAATTATTTGATAAACTTTCAAGTAAATTTTTCATCCGATTATTAATTGACTTAACTTCGGTTTTTGTACTTATCAGACTTATTTACTACCGAAATTATAAAAAAGCTGACCAGTATCTAACATTTTTTGCCTTCAACTTAGTTATTTTTCTCATCACCTACCTACTCAACAAAGTAGAAATGTCGATGGGGGCTGCTTTTGGCTTGTTTGCTGTTTTTTCGATGCTTAGGTATCGCACAGAAATTATTTCAACCAAAGACATGACCTATTTGTTTTTGGTAATTGCTATTGGCTTACTTTCGGCAATCAGCAAGGGTGGTTGGGACGAACTGGCTCTTTTGAATGGCATTATTCTATCGGCAACGTTTTTGTTAGAGAGCAATTGGCTTATCAAAAAAGAGTTTACGAAAATGATTCATTACGAAAAAATCGAGTTAATTCTCCCCGAAAAAAGGCAAGAATTAATTCAAGATTTAAAAAAACGTACGGGTTTAAATATTCATCGAGTAGAGATTCAAGAAATTGATTTCCTGAAAGATGGCACTCGAATGACGGTATATTATTACGAGTAACAATTTCGACTCGACAAAAAAAACAAACGTATATGTATAAAAACGAATCACTCTTTTATGAAAAAATACTATAAAATTCTCTTATTTCTACTCGTTTCATCTGCTATTCAAGCTCAAAAAAAATCTGAAGTTGATTTTCAGACTCGTCCTGCTATAACCTTAAACCTTGATTTGAAAAAAGGCTGGGAAGTAAGTACACAATATCGAGCAAAGTTCAATCAAAATTCGAGTAATTATAGAGGTTCATATCTTTATTTAGATGTTGAAAAAAAACTTAATAAATACCTTTATGCAGGAGTTGGTTATCGTTTTGGACTCGTTGGAGGAGAAAAGTTTAACCGTTTTTCGGGAAGTATAGAAGGAAAGTATAAATATAAAAAATTGACATTCTCGTTGCGAGAATTATATCAAACTCAACAACAAATAATTAGTGATGATGACGAGGGAACAGCCGAAAACTACCTGAGAAGTCGCTTTGGCGTAAAATATAGTATCAGTAAAAGGTTAGATTTTTCCCTTTCAACTGAGCCATTTATGCACAAAAAAGATGGTGTTTTTGAAACTGATTTTTGGCGAAATAGGGCAGGAATCACCTACGAATACATGAAAAGAAAAAGTGTTAATCTGTTCTATATTTGGCAACCTGATGTCAATAAAAAATACCCTGACACCAAAAATATCGTAGGAATTAACTTTATTTTTGGCATAAAGGTAAAGTAGCCTATATTTGAATTTAAATTCTAAAATATGCCTAATAAACTCGAAGCTTGGTTGCGAGGTTCTTTGCCCAATATTTCGCCACTTTTGCAGCCTGTGGCTCATGCTTTGCTACAAACTCAAGAAGAAGTTGCCGAAATTATGCAAAGTTTTTCGGAAGAAAACCTTTGGAAAAGACCTGCAAATGTAGCGTCGGTTGGGTTTCATTTGCAGCACCTCACAGGCGTACTCGACCGTCTATTTACTTACGCCCGTGGCGAATCGCTTTCACAAACTCAGTTGACGGCACTTACTTCTGAAGGAAAAGAAAATCAAACTATTCTGGTAAAAGATTTAGTTGAAGCATTCAACACACAAATTATTATGGCACTTGCCCAACTGCAAATAACCAATTCTGAAACATTGACCGAAGTAAGGGAAGTCGGTCGAGGGAAACTTCCTTCAACCGTGATTGGGCTTTTGATTCACGCTACCGAACATACTACCCGTCATTTAGGGCAGTTATTGGTTACGGCAAAAGTGGTAGAGTTGGCAGTTGATTGATGAGTTTAATGGTATTTTTGCGATTGCCAGTCAATATTGCATTATAAATTTGTTGCACTTCAATTTTAGCTTTTTTCTTCGAAAGAAAGTTTCCTAAAGAATTTTCTACTTCATACAATAGACCATTTATCTGCACATTATCAGTATCCATCAAAACGGCTGCTCGCAATTGACTAATATTCTTCTCAAATTCAACAATCTTATTCTGTTCGGGTGAGTTTTCTATCAAAAAATGCTTTGTTTCAAAAGTATCTTTTGGAATACCGTTGAAGGCATAATAACAAATAATAAGCATAAAAATTGCTATGGATAAAAGATTTTGGGCGTAATTTTGTCGAGAAATTGTTGCTTGCATTGCGAGTGTTTTTTCTACAAAATAGAGCATTTAATGTAAATTGAGGTTTATCGCAATATTAAGAAAAGATGAAATTTTACTTTCTCATTAAGTATTTTTCAAACTTTAACTTACAAAAATACTTCTCCATTTCTTAACATTGGCACAATATTTAGTTCATATCATTTGCCGAACTTTGTGGCATTAAAATAAATATAGTACGATGATTAAGAGTAATTTTAAATTAAGCCAAACTCACTGGAGATACACAGTGAAAATCACAAACGGACTTAGTGAAGAACGTTTGTATGATGACACCGATGAAGATTCATACGGTGATGCTTTTGAAAGTGACGATTTTGATGAAAACTTCGACGATAATTTCGCCGAAAATTTATCAATTGCCGCTTAATTTCCTTCGGATTAAGTAAATTTTATCATATAGTTTTGTTTAGGTTAGTAATCAAAGAATTAGCAGAGGAAGTTTTCTCTGCTTTATTTTTTTTATTTGTTTTTCTCTTCTAAAAGTTCAAATAGCTTTCTTTACATTTTCATAACATCCTCTTAATTAACACTTTACATTAATTTCGGTAATTTGTGTGCATGAAAAAACACAAGCATTTCCGAACCATAGTACTTTCCGACATCCATTTAGGCACAAGCGGCTCAAAAGCAAAAGAAGTTACCGAATTTTTGAAACAATACCGCTGCGAACGCCTCATCTTAAATGGCGATATCATTGACGGTTGGGCTTTGAAAAAATATGGTAACTGGAAGAAAAAACATACTACGTTCTTCAGAGTAGTTTTGAAAATGATGGATAAATATGATACCAAAGTAATCTATCTACGAGGAAACCACGACGATTTTCTTGACCAAATTTTACCTCTTGTCGTAGGTAAACAATTCCAAATCAGGCGAGATTATATCTTAACATCGGGCAATAAGCGATTTTACGTGACTCATGGCGATATTTTCGATAGCGTTACAACCAATATGAAATGGCTTGCTCATTTGGGCGACTTGGGTTATACTTTTTTGCTTTGGCTCAACAAAAACTATAATAAATACCGTGAATGGAAAGGTTTGCCTTATTATTCTTTGTCGCAAGTAATAAAGCAAAAAGTAAAAATGGCTGTCAATTATATAAATGATTTTGAAGATAAACTCGCAGAATTGGCAAAAGCCAAAGGTTGCGATGGTATTATTTGCGGGCATATTCATCAACCAGCTATCAGAGAAATAGATGGAATTTTATACCTAAACTCAGGCGATTGGGTAGAAACCATGTCAGCTTTAGTAGAAGATTTTGATGGAAATTGGAGTTTGGCTTACTATTCAACAAGCGATTCTATTGAGGCTAACAATGCTGACTTGCTAGACAATGACGATGAAGACGAAGTAACAAAAGAAAAATTTGTATTGCTCAGAATTGCCGCTTCTTTGTAAATATACAATAGTCAACAAACAGTTTTCGGTAATCTACACTATCACCACTTTACAAATAAAAACCCTTAAAGGCCTGAGGATAAATATCGCTCGACTTATGAAATATCTATTTATTATTCAAGGTGAAGGGCGTGGGCATTTGACTCAAGCAATTGCTCTTGCCGAAATGCTCGAAAGCAAGCAACACGAGGTTGTAGGTGCTTTAGTAGGTAGTGCCGATGGGAAAAATGCACCAAAGTTCTTTACCGATAATTTCAAAAAAATCACTATCTCCTTCAGAAGCCCTTGCTTGACTTATTGTAAAGAAACAAAAGCATTAGATATTCGTAAAACCTTGTCTAACAGCATTTTAAACATAAGCAAATACATTCATAGTCTTCGAAAAATCCAAGACACTATTAATGATTTACGTCCAGATATAATCATTAATTTCTATGACATTTTGGGTGGAATTCATCAATTTTTATTTCGTCCAAAAGTACCAATGGTTTGTGTAGCTCATCAATATTTATTGCTCCATCAAGACTTTGAGCATCCAAAAAACCACTGGTTTGATAAGTTTTTGGTCAATACCAATACTCGAATCACAGCTTTAGGAGCAGCCAAAAAAATAGCATTGTCATTTACTCCATTCTCTAACGACAAAAAAAGAGGAATCTTTGTTGCTCCCCCCCTGCTTCGCTCCGAAATTCATGCCCTTAAAACCACTCGTGAAGATTATATTTTAGCTTATGTAACGCAACATTCGCTCGCCGAAGAACTCGTCAAATGGCACGCCAAAAACTCGAAAGTAAAAGTTCATTGCTTTTGGGAGAAACCTCAAAATACAGAAGTCTATAAATATTCTCGTAACCTGCATTTTCACAAAATAAATGCCAAAAAATTTCTGGAAATGATGCAAAACTGCAAAGGTTTGGTAACAACTGCAGGTTTTGAGTCAGTTTGTGAAGCCATGTACTTGGGTAAACCAACTTTGATGATTCCTGTGCCGAAGCATTATGAACAATCCTGCAATGCTCTTGATGCAAAACGTGCAGGTGCGGGCATTACAGGAACAAAATTCGATTTGAGCAATTTCATTAACTATCTACCTCATTATCAAGATATTAGACCAGATTTTCAGGCTTGGCAAGGGCAGGTTTCAAGAGTTTTCTTACGAGAAATCGATGATGTTTTCTATGTTAATGAACCCATTTATGAAGATGTTTTTCCTCAATTATCATTAGTAAATGCCTGAAAACGCATTGTATTGGTGCAAAAGTCGTGGATAATTAGTTTTTCTATTTCCGTTTAATGCCCTTACCTTTGTTGGGTTAAATTTTTTGCTTACTAAAAATAATCCATTACAGATGTCGAATTGGTATCAAGGAAAGATTCGCTACCAGAAGGTAGATGAAAATGATAGAACAATCAAAATTACAGAAGTTTATTTGGTAGATGCAGTTTCATACACCGATGCCGAGGCACGAATTTACGAAACGGTTGCTTCCAATACACCTGATTTTCAGTTATTTGGGCTTTCAAGAATGAAGCTCAGCGAAGTGTTTTTTGTTGATGGTGGTTCTGAAACCTGGTATAAATTGAAAGTAAACTTCATTAGTTTCGATGAAAAAGCTCAAAAAGAGAAACGCACCCCTTTCAATATGCTCATCAATGCCGAAAACCCTTTAGAAGCATACAATTTATTGGCAGAAAGACTCGGAACGGTAGAGGATTATCAAATTACAGACATCAATATCACTAATATTTTGGAGGTAATTCCTTACGAAAAACCCGAAGAAAAAATATTGAAAAGTGGCAATTTTAAGCCATTGGCAGAAGTGATGGCGAATGCTTAATTCTGAATAGTCAATGATTAATGAGCCGAATAAATTGGCTATTCGGCTCATTTTTTGCTTTTTTTAGTCGAATAAATGAGGATAATTATCAAAAAAGAAAAAATCGGAAGCATAGCCACCGATTTTTCTGATTTTTAACACCAATATGAATCAATTTAACTACCGAAGTAGTTGATTCAAGTCTCAGCCATAAGCTGATAATTTTTTTGTTTGCACAAATATCTTTTTTATTCCGTAGACTATAGACGACAGAATAACTCTTTTTAGCTAAACTTCTATTCTTGATGGACTGTGGATTTTCCCACCCATTCGTTTACTTTTTTGTCGTAAACCAGCATAAAATCTGGCCATTCGATATAATGTTTCATACCCAAATACTTATCAAGATTGCCATTTTTTACTAATTCTTGAAACAAAAAAGCACCTCTTTCCTTCACTATTGCTTCCTCCAAATGAGGTGTATTGACTATTTCTTCAAAATCAGTTGGCATCAATGAGCCCGCAGCGACGGTCGCCTGTTTTAACTTAAATTTCCCCAAAACTCCTCGACGGTATTTAAGTGTATTTCCCACGGGGCGAATCAAGAAAAAATAATGAGTACTATCGGCTGATATATAATAGTTTTCGAGTGAAAACTTTGGTAAACTTTGTACGTAATACTGTCTAAATTGTGCTTGGGTTCGTGTAGCGTTGTTGGCGTAAGTTGGCTTTATATAAATATATGTAATGATATTTGTCAATAAAGTATCTTGTTCGCTTTTATTAAAATATTGGCTCGGACGGCGTTCCGTAGCTGTATTTGTATTGCTTTTGCAGGAAAATATAAACAATGGAATTAATAAGAGAAAGGCACTTTTTTTCATATTGGTGTAGTTGTTGATGAAACTTTGTAGATAAACTCTCCGAAAGCCTAATTTTCGGAGAGTTTAAATTTAATCGATTGCCTACCGACTATTTTACATATTTAATAGACTGTGGGTTAAATTCTGCCCAAGTTTTGGTCCAGTCTGTATCTTTGAATGCACCTACGAAATCAGTTTTGTCAAAAAATGCTGGTAAAGTAGTTGGTAATGCAGCACCGATTAAAGATTCAGCAGCACCTGCAGTCAAAGTAAAAGTTGGTGTACCAGCTCCCCAAAGAGTTGCACTTAAACCTGTTTTGCTTGTATTTGCCAAAATTTTATTTCCTTTCAAAGCACTAAACCAAGCAGTTGGTGTTTGTGTACCAATTAGAATTGGAGTTAAAGCGGCATTTTGCTCAACATCTGATACGGCAAAACCTTTAGGATTAGTAGCAAAGCCTTGTCCCCAACCATTTGTTCCCCAAGCATCAACACCTGCCAAAACAATGTTTTCTAAAACGATTTCTCCTTTTTCTGCATTCACTTTTGCACTACCTCTTTGGCTATCAATATACACACCATTTGGATAGCCTGTGATGAATGTATTATAAATTTTCAGTTTGTTATTTCTTCTCAATTGAGCACCATTTTGGAACTGAATATTGATTGAAGTTTCGGCTTTGCCTTTTGCACCGATGATTGACATATTAGCAAAAGTAGCTGCTGTAAATGGTGTATTTGAAGAACCATTGGCATCGTTATCAACTTCAAAGCCATTTGAGCCAGATTGGTCGGCTTGTGTAGTTCCACGAATACCAACACCATACTGAATGTTTCCAATAAAACCATTATCTACATCAAAATCATCGTCTAAGCCACGATAAGCAATCAAATGTTTTGCGTTTACAGTTCCACCAAACCACTCGAATGAATCATCTAAGCCATAAGTTGCTTGCACGTAGTCAATTGTAGTACCATTGCCAACCGAACCAAAAGTAAATGAGTTAATTTCTTGGTTTGGATTTACTGGAATACCAGCATACTCAACACGTAAATATTTTAATGAACCTGAGTTATCAGCAGCATCAGTACCACCATGAAACGCACCATATCCACCTTCTAATTCACGGTTAGTTTTATCGTCTGGTAAGTTATTTGGAGCTTTACCACAGATTACCAAGCCACCCCAGTCACCAGCTTCTTTTTCACCTGGATTTCTTTCTGAAGTCATAACGATTGGTTTATCAACAGTTCCGTTAGCATTAATTTTGCTACCACGTTGTATTACCAAAGTACCTTTTGTAGCACGGTCGCCAATAATAAGTGTACCAGCTTCAATTGTTAGAACACCCGTTTTAGTAGTTGTTCCAAAAACATCTTCTTGTCCGACACGTACAAAGCCAACTAACTTGTAGATTTTGTCGGCCGTCCAAGTTATATTTCCTTCTAAGTTTCCTTTAATTTCTACAATAGGCGTTGGAGGAACAGCTGTAACGGTTACTGGAATAGTTGTTAAGCCCGAAGATTGGTTGCTATTATCTAATACTTGAATAGTAAAGTTAACAACTGTACCCGCTGCTAAGTTTTCAACGGTATATTCTTTTGTATAAGTTGTCGAAGTTTCGCCAGCATAAGTTTTTGAATCAAAAGCAGCACCATTTTTCAAAACAGTTATAGATTTGATACCACCTGGGGCAGAGATAGCTGCCGTAAGGATTACTTTTGCATTAGGAACTCCCGAAAGTGCTGTTCCAGTAGAAACTGTTGGAGCAGGAGCTATTTCGTCTTCTTTTTTACAAGCACTAAAAATCAACGCCATAGAAAGCATTATCATTAAAGCCTTTGTAATTTTTGTTTGCATTAATTTCATTGTCTTCTTGAATTTTGGTTATTTATTGGAGCTTTATTGGAATTATTTTTTGTTGAATGTGTATGATAAACCCAATGAATAAACTCTACCAGACCTGTATGATTGAATGATTTGGTCGGTGTCTATATCAAAGTTTCTATCTTGATTACCATCTTGAAGAACTAAATTTCTTGAGTTTAGGATGTCAGTAACGCCACCTTTCAAAAGCAAACTTTTGCCTATTCCCTTCGAAAATGTAACATCAATTACGTTTCTTGGCATTTCGTACCAATCTGGATACTGAAAACCGTAATTGTTACCTACTGCATAGATACGCTTACCGATTACATTATACAATATATTGATTTGTAATTGTTTCTTGGAGTCGCTATATCCTAAGCCACCATTAATAACATAAGGAGATTGCCCTTGCAACGGACGATTATTAGACTGATTGGCTGCTATTGATGAATTAAGTTTTACACGGCTATAAATAAAGGCTGCATTGAAAGTCAAATTCAACTTACTTATAAATGAAGACTTTGTAATATTTTCGAGCGATTTACGAGTTTCTAATTCGATACCTGAACTATATGCACTTTCAGCATTTTCAAAACTCAAATTGGGGTTCGACCCACTCGCAAAAACAACCTCAATTGGATTAGTAAACTTCTTGTAGAATCCTGCAATACTCACAATTTCGGAGGGAGTTGGGTAAAACTCATAACGAAAGTCGAGGTTCTGTACTTGAGCATTTTGTAATTTTGGATTTCCAGTAATATTTCGGTTATTGACAAAATCATAGAATGAGAATGGAGCAATTTCTCGAAACTCAGGGCGATTTAATGTTCGACCGTAGGCTACACGAAACAATGATTTTTCGGAAAGGTTATAAGTAATGTTAGCTGAAGGCAACAAATTAGTTTTTGTATTATTATAATTTAAAGGATTGTTAATTAAATCATAACTATCTAATTTTTGACTATTGTTTTCAACTCTTACTCCTATTATTGCATTTAGTTTTTTTGTCAAAGAATAATTTCCTGATACGTAATATGCCATCAAATTGTTTTTGGCAGAATACGAATCATTCGGATTAGTTTGTTCATCAATTTTTACACCAGTTGTATTATTTATATTTGCCGAAGCAAATATTTGTTCGATTGGCAAACTACCTGTGTTAAAATTAGCACTACTTGCTTGAACATAGCCTAAGTTACGAGCATCGAATTGTCTGTTTTTCATTTCGTAAAAAACACCCATTTTTAACTCTAACTCTTTATTATCTTCTTTTTGTGCAGCTTTTTTAACAACTATTTTTTGAGTCAAATTAACACCACCGGTATAAGAATTTTCAATCATTTGAATATTTGTTCTACCTAAGTTAAATGTCTGAGCCGAACCTTGGGGTACTAATAAAGTAGGAGTAGTTCCATCAATATTGTATCTGAAACGTTTGTAGTCGGGCTGGTCACGGTAGGAGTTATTATATCCTAAAACCCAATCCAAAGTAGTTTTGTCTTTTATTAAAGTATGTTTTCCAACTAATTGACCCGAATAAATTCCGCGATACACTTGGTCAAACGAGCGAATATTCCATTTGTTACCGCTATCAAAACCTGTACGATTAACAAACTGTCCATTACTCATTTGGTTAAACAAGTTTTTCAGTTCAATTGTATTATTATCATTCAGTCTAAATGCCCAGTTGTGCAAAACACCTAAACGTATAGCATGTGTATATTGCTTATCTGAAAAGTTGAATACCTCACCAGCTTCACCATTTTTTGCAATTTGACTAAACTCAAAGTCATTGCGTTGCATATCAAAATTAGTATAAGCATTGCTGTAATTTATTGCTGAAAAGTTACCAATTCTTAAACCACCTTTTTGAATTTTAAAACCACCCGTCAACGATAAACGCAAATCTGGCATAGCAGTCGATTGCAGGGGAGTCCAATTGTTTTTCAATGATTGTCCGATTTGAGCTAAACGCTCAGAGCCAGCACTATTAATTTCATTTTTGGTAGCTGGAAAGAACTTTGGTAAATCGCTGTATCCATCGTTAAAGCCTAAAAAATAATTGTTGCCATGTTGTGGCTCAAAAAAATCTTTATTCGTTGTTCCTTCACGATATGAACCACCCAAATCAATGGTCAAGAAATTTTGGTCAGGAATACTTTTTGTGAAAATTTTCACAACACCACCCGAAAACTCACCTGGTAATTCGGCAGCTGGGCTTTTGAAAATTAGAATGCGGTCGATTTGATTACTTGGGATAATATCGAATGAAAATGAACGAACATCGGTTTCCATACTTGGCGTAAACACATTGTTCAGCATTACAGTATTATAACGCTCATTCAAACCCCTAATATTGATAAAGCGATTACCGAAGATGGTTACGCCTGGAACTCTTTTTACTACTTCAGCAGCATTTCTATCAAGCGTTTTACCAATTTGTGCTGATGAAATACCACTTACAATCATTTGAGAAGCCTTGATTTCAGAAATAACCGAAACTTCTGTGCCTGTAATTCTATTGGCAACTACTTTTACTTCTTGCAAAACCACTTTGTCTTCTTGAAGTGTAGTATTTATTTCTATAACTTTATCAATTTCTGCTGTTACTTCTATTTCTTTTTGTTTGTATGAAACATAAGAGATAATAACTTTTCTTTTTCCGACAGGAACTTTTGAAATAGAGAAGAAACCATTAATATCGGTTGATACTCCTAAAGTAGTGCCATCTATTCTTACTGTAGCACCTATAATGTCTTCGTCGGTTGCGGCATCTTTAATTGTGCCACGAACGACACCTGTTTGAGCGAAAGAAATGATTGAGAGAATTGCAAAAAAGAAGGTAAGTAAAATTTTTGATTTAATTTTCATAACTAATATTGGTGTTTTTGATTTTGAGTGCAAAGGTCGGCATCCAATATTAACTTAATGTTAAGTCAATGTTACGAGTTGGTTATGATTAGAAATACTTAGTCTTTTACCTAAGTTTGTTTTTTTGTAGAAAAGTTATCAATTCTTGTGGTCTGTCAGTTTGTAAAGCCTTAATAACCAGCTTAATAGCTAAATTCCAACTTTCGGTATTGTCTTCTACTTCCAACGTATTTAACCAAATTGGTATGTTAATTTCAGTTAATTTTTGTGTGATTATTGTATCATACATTTTATATGTTCCGACTAAGACTGAGATTGGAAAGCTCAAAATGAATGCCTCAAATTCAAATGGAGTTTTGATATTGAAAGGAGGGCTGGTAACAATCGGAATCGTTGGAGCAACTTTTTTCCATTGAAAAATTTGTGTTCGTGAGCAGTAAATAACCACGTTATTATTCATTTGGTATCTTTCAAGCAAAGCGAAAATCTTTGTAGGTTCAGCTTCTTTGATATTCAAATACAGATTTATTTTACCCTTTGCCTCCATCAAAAATGCAGAAAGTGTAGGCGGATTGATGTTTGTTCCTTTAATTTTTAAATTTCTGAAATCAATCGTTGACATTTCTGAAAGTTTCCCTTTTCCATCGGTTGTTTGCTCAACATTGGCATCGTGCATCACCACTGGCACGCCTTCGAGGGTTGAGCGTACATCAACTTCCACATAATCTGCTCCAATCTCAATAGCTTTTTGTAGCGATTCTATCGTATTTTCAGGCACATCAACATGATTACCTCGATGGGCAATAACAATGAAGTTATTTTGTGTTTTTGGAAAGATGACTTTTGACTGACAAAACACTAAACTTGGAAACAACAAGAGTAATATTTTAAACTTATAAGAGACCATTTTTTTTAAGATTGACTTGGCTCAAAATTACAAGCCTGAATCTTGATAAACCTCCAACTCGCATTAACTTATTGTTAATTTTCGGTAATTATTATAGCGTTTTTGTAAGCTTTGTTTCGTTCGCTTCAAAAAAACTTACCTTGAGACAATTTTCATTTGGTATCAAATCTAAAAAGTACATAAAAAAACCTCATGAGATTTTAAATCCTATGAGGTTTTGTACTTGAAAATGTAAAATATTATTCAAAACTCTTAAAATTAAAATTCTGCATGAGCCCGTAAAGTAAAAACATGAACAGGCCCTCGGTCTTTGTTATATGCAGGATTGACTACAAATTGATAGTTTGGCGTTACCCAAAAATGGTGGGAATATAAATGAATGGCGTAGTAAGTCTCAAATATTTTTTCTAAGCCATAATTCAATTTTCCATCACCAATAATAAAGCCGTAGCCACCATTGGCTAAATAATTACGATGTTCGGTCGAAAGTCCGTTTGCAAGTATTGCTACGCCAAAAGTATCTTTTGGTCTTTTCCATTTGTTACCAGCATTTGAAAACCCTAAACTTATCGAACGGTCAATTTCGGTAAAAGCCCAAGTTTCATTTTTGCCATCGTTCCAACTGGTTCTGAAAAACAAACCTGCATTATCGTTCAATTTTTGCTCAATATTTAGTCCAAATCCTTTTTTTGTTCTTCCGTCAATTCGAGTTTGAGTAATGTCTTTATCTGTCCTTTTGATAGCTTCAGAATAACTTCCCATGTAGGTTTTTGTGAAATACCCTAATAGTCGGATAGTCGTTTCTTTGCCTGATTGTCCAAAAGTTTTATCAATTTCTGCCGAATGAGAATAGTTTTTAGCAAAATTATAGTTCAAATAAGGGCCATTGGCACTTGTTGGCACTGCCGTTGTGCTAAATCTTGCACCAAAAGTTGCACTTCCGTATTCGACCACATAACCCGAAGTATAGCCTCTTACGTTAGCCGCATAATCCCACGCTCCGTGGCTCATCAGTGACCAGTTCAGAAATTGGGTGCGTGGGTCGTGGCTATAAGCATTTTTATCAAAAAAATCAGATAAACAAAACTTTCCCAAAACTACCCTTAAATACTTTTTGGGGTCTTTGGTTACTACTTGATTTACCCCTTCTTCTACATCTTCGGATTCATTGCTTAACGCAAAAGTTTGTTTCAAATAAAGTCGTGCCAAATAGATTTTCGGGGCAGCATCTCCCACTCTAAATGCCTCACCATTTGTAAATCCTGCTATACCTTTTGCTCCGCTTAAACCACTTCCGCCCGACAATTCGGGGTTGAAATATGCTTCGCCACCTTTCCAAAGTTTTGCTCCTGCAAAAAGTGTTGAAGTAATAGAATATTGCGTTTCTCTTTGTGGAATCAAACTATTAGTGCCTGTATAAGGTGCATTGAGTTTAGGTTTTGACTGCGAAACAATTGTTTGCTGAAAGTGAAATGTGAAAGGGCTTTGTGCTTTTAATTCACTTAAAAACAATAAGAAAACCAAGAAAAAGAAGTGTTTTTTTAGTGTTTTTGCCAATTTGCTGCTATACAATTTCTTCATGTTTAGTTCGGTTAAAAATCCAGAAGATAATTGGAAAAACGAGCAAAGTCAGAATCGTAGCAGTAATCAGTCCACCAATGATGACAATGGCTAATGGCTTTTGAGATTCTGAACCAATACCTGTGGAAATAGCGGCTGGCAAAAGTCCGATTGATGCCATGAGAGCAGTCATTACCACAGGGCGGGTTCGCACTTTTACTGCTTCGGCAATGGCATCGTTGAGTGTCATTTTGAATTTAATGTTATTATGAAATTCAGAAATCAGAATAACGCCATTTTGGATACAAATTCCGAGCAGAGCAATGAAACCAACGCCCGCCGAAATACCGAAGTTCATGCCAGTAACATGCAGAGCAATAATACCGCCAATGATGGCAAAAGGCACATTTGCCAAAACCAAAAGTGAATCTTTAACGTTGCCAAACATGATAAAAAGCAAAACAAAAATACCTATCAAACTAATGGGAACGACTTGCCCCAAACGAGCACTGGCTCGCACTTGGTTCTCAAATTCGCCCGTCCAGCCAATTGAATAACCTGTTGGGAGTTTTACGTTTTTTTCTACTCTTGCTTGTGCATCAGCAATGGTACTTCCCAAATCTCTGTCTCTTACTGAGAATTTCACCCCGATAAATCTCTTGGTATTGTCACGATAAATAAAAGCTGGTCCAGTTATTTTTTTTACATCAGCAATTTCTTTCAATGGAATTTTTGCTCCACTGATGGTGGGTACTTTCAAGTTAATGATGTCGTTTTCGTCTTTTCTATACGCTTTTTGATAACGAACCCTGATGTCAAATTTCTTCTCACCTTCATACTTTTGTGTAGCGGTTTTTCCACCGTAAGCCAATTCCAAGACTGCTTGTGCATCGGCAGGATTTACGCCATAAGCCGCCATTTTTTCACGGTCAAGCACTACACTAATTTCGGGTTGCCCTACATTTCGAAGAATACCCACATCTTTGATTCCATCCACATTTTTGATTTGGTCAAGCACTTTATTGGCTATTTCGTCCAATTTATCCAAATTATCACCGTAAATTTTTACGGCATTGGAAGCATTGATACCTGCTACCGATTCTGCCACATTATCAATAATCGGTTGTGAATAATTATAACCTATTCCCTGATATTTCTTCAATTTTTTATCCATTTCCTCAACCAAACCATCCATCGAAATTTTACGTTTCCATTCTTCTTTTGGTTTAAGATTTACTTGCATCTGCACATAATAAAAACCACTTGGGTCAGTACCATCGTTACTTCTACCGACTTGCGAAAGCACACCATTTACTTCTGGAAAACTTTGAAGTTCTTTTCGAAGTGTAGCCGTAGTTTTGACGGTTTCGGTCAAACTGGTACTCATTGGCAATTTTGCTTCTACCCACAAAGCACCTTCATTGAGTTGAGGCAAAAATTCTGTTCCAAGAAAAGTTGCAGAAAAAAACGTACCAGCCAAAATAATAAGCGACCCTACCAATGAAATCATTTTATGTCTAAATGTCCAACGGAAGCCTTTTTCTACAATTCTATTCCAAAAATTTACAAAAGGATTGTTTACTTCTTTTACATTTTTATTGAGTAAAAGATGTGACATCACAGGCACGAAAGTGAGTGTAAAAATTAATGCTCCGATGAGGGCAAAACCGAGTGTATAGGCCAAAGGCGAAAACATTTTTCCTTCTACTTTTTGGAAAGCAAAAATTGGAAGTAGAGCCGTAATAATGATTAGTTTTGAAAAGAAAATGGCTTTACCCATTTCTGTTCCTGTTTTCTTAATCATGCTACCTTTGGCAATTTTATTGAAGGCAGGCATGCCCATTTTGTGGGCTTTATGGTCTAACGCCACAAAAAGCCCTTCGACCATTACAACCGCTCCGTCAATGATGATACCAAAGTCAACTGCTCCAAGACTTAGTAAATTGGCACTCATTCCTTTCAGTTTTAGGCACAAAAAGGCAAAAAGCAAGGATAAAGGAATAATAATTGATACAATAAGGGTTGTTCGCCAGTCGGCCATGAACAAAAATACGATAACTGTTACCAAGATTATTCCCTCAAAAAGATTGTGCATTACTGTTCCCGTCGTATAATTCATGAGGTTGTCACGGTCGTAAAATGTTTCCATTTTTACGTCTTTCGGCAAAATCTTGTCGTTCAACTCACCAATTTTGAGTTTCACTCTCTCCAGCACCTCTTTTGGATTTTCGCCTTTTCGCATCACCACTATTCCTTCTACTATGTCGTCGTTTGCATTCAAACCCACCTGACCTACACGTGGCATTGAGCTTTCATGGACATCGGCTAAGTTTTTGACTAAAATCGGATTTCCACCTGCATCATCAACAATAATATTTTCAATATCTTGAATAGAACTCAACAATCCAATGCCACGAACTACGTAGGCTTGTCCATTTTTTTCAATCACATCTCCACCTACATTTAAGTTACTTTTGCTGGTTGCTTCAAAGACTTGGAGCGGTGTTAGGTTATATTTCGAAAGGCGATTTGGGTCTACACTTATTTCGTAGGTTTTTTCTTGTCCCCCAAAAGCTACTAAATCTGCTACCCCTGGCACTGCTCTTAATTGGCGGTCAATTATCCAATTCTGAATAGTCAATAAATCACGGGTATCACGAGATTTGCTTTTCAATACATACCTAAATATCTCTCCCGTAGGCCCATAAGGTGGCTGTACATCAGGCTCAACACCATCGGGTAGGGCTACATTTCTTAATAAATTATTGACTTGTTGGCGAGCAAAAAAGTCTTCTACATCATCATCGAAAATGATTTTGATAACCGATAAACCAAACATGGTTATACTACGAACACTCGTTTTCTTTTGAACTGAATTCATCGAAATTTCGATGGGTGTTGTTACGAAACGCTCAATTTCTTCGGCACTCCGTCCATTCCACTCAGTTACAATAATTATTTGAGTATTAGTAACATCAGGAAATGCTTCAATAGGCATATTGCGAAAGGCAATAAAACCAGAAACAGCCAAAATACCGACCCAAAAGAAGGTAAATCCCTTGTTTTTTAAGGAAAAGGCAATAATGTTTTTAATGAATTTATTCACGATTTTTGTGTTTTTAACTAAGGAAATTGGTAAGGGCGTACTACATATGCCCTATGTTCGAACAGTGGGCGTATGCGATACGCCCCTACATATTTTTTAAAAATCAATCATTAATCGCATCATAAATCAATAATTGATTATGATTTATTACTTTTTCGTTTTCTTTCAAACCACTCGAAATGTAAGTGATGTCATCTACTTGACGGAAAACCTCCACAAGGCGAGTTTCGATGTTATTTTTATCATGGTAAATCATGACGTAGTTTTTGCTTTTGTCGAAAATGATTGCTTCCGAAGGAATTGCAATCATAGATTTATCTTCGGTATATGACAACTTGATAGTAGCTCTCATTTCGGGTTTGAGCAAATAATTTGGATTTTGTAGAATGATACGCACCTTCATTGCCTTCGTTTCGGGGTCAATGATGTTGAAGATTTTATCTACTTTTCCTGAATAAATCTTGTCGGGGTCGCTCAATGTAGTTATAGAGGCACTTTCGCCCAACTTTACTTGATTAATGTCGCTTTCGTTGACATTGGCGATAGCCCAAACCTCATTAATTTGGGCTATATCGAAGATATTATCGGTTTTATCGCTTCTCAAAAGCATGTCTTGGTTGATGTGTTTTTCGATTACAAAACCACTAATCGGAGCTTTTACTTCATATAAAGAACCCGCCTTGATGTTGTAAATCTTATAGGTTTCATCCATGCGATTGAGTTGTGAATTAGCTTTATCAACGAGTCCTTTAGCTTCGATTACATCACGCTCGGCATTGAGTTTTCCTTCGAATAATTCTTGTGTTACTTTCAAACTATTTTTAGCAATGAGCAAGTCATTTTTAGCATCAATTAATTGTTTTTCAAAGTCAGCAACTTCAGTACTTCTTATAATTGCCAGAACTTGCCCTTTTGTAACGTAGTCTCCTAATTCGACATTTACTTTAATTACATTACCACCCACAATAGGAAAAACCTCTATTAGTTTGTTATTATCAGCCGTAATTTTTCCATAAAAATTCAACTGATTCTTTAGTGCTATCATCTTAGCAGGAGCATGAGTGGTGGTTTTCTCCATTGTTTCTGTCAAGGTAAAACCCTCTACCTTTTGCTCAGTTTCTTTTTTCTCGGCACAAGCAAATGCTAACAACGAAAGCACTGAAAATACATAAAATCTATTTTTCATATTTTTAAAATACATTATAATTTAAAACACTATTCAATTCTTCAGCCGTAAGGGCTACTCTTTTCTTTGATTCGTTTATTTGTAAAGACATCACATTGTAACTTTCCATAAAATCTGTAAATTCTAAAATACTGACGTTTCGTTTCTGGAAATTTTGTAAAACTCCCCTATATACTTCGTCAAAATCTGCAATTGTGGTAGGAGATAATTGCTGATAGTTAATTTTAGCTTCTTTCCATTTACTTAAATTAGTTGCAATTTCGGTTTGTAGTTTCTGAGAGAAAGTTTCCTTATCGGCTTTCGCTTGTTGCAGAATTACCTGTGAAAACTTTATATTTCCTTGGTTACGATTCCAAAAAGCAAGCGGAATTCCGAAGGTTACATTGACTTGATTATTAAAAGCACCGCCACGTTGGTCGTAAGAAAGACCAAGATTCACATCGGGTTTTGCTAATGATTGTTGCCACTTTACATTCCATTGGTTGGCTTCAATGTTTTTATTTACTAACAAATAATCTGCACGATTTTCAGTCGCCAAGCCTTCCAAAACCTTTGTGTCACCCACGGTTTCTTTCAAATATTTATTGAATGTAGTTTCATCATAAACTGGCGTAATATTCGCAGTTTCGTTGAGCAGTAGTTTCAAGTTATTTTGTTCTTCAATATTGCTATTTATGATTTCGATTCTTTCATTTCGAAAAGAAATCAAAAGTGATTGTAGCCTAACTAATTCTTTTAGTGGCACATTGCCTTTTTGAACTTGAACGGTATAAGCATTCACTAAATCAAGAATATGAGCAATTTGTACATCGGTTGTTTCAATTTTTTTGTTGTTGAAATAAAGTGTGAAAAAGCTTTTTCGGAGTTGAAATTTCAAAACTCTGAGCAAATCCTGAAAATCAAGGTCTGCCATTTGCTCATTGACTTTAGACAATGCTACTTGGTTTTTCTTTTTTCCTCCCAAATAGATCAACTGCTGAATCGCAAGTGCTTTTTGCCCTTTTCCTCCAACATCTAAAACTTTACTATTGGGTGGATTAATGGCATTGAACTCACCGGAAAGGTAGGGTAAGTCCCAAATTTTAGCCTGTATAGTGAGGGCTTTAGTTGCGTCTATATTATAGTGTCGGGCAAGTAACAGTAGGTTGTTTTTCACAAATTGTTGTTCACAGGAACTCAAATCAAGTTTTTTCTGTGCAAAAGTTATTTGGCAAATAAATAAAATAACGCCGAGCCCTATATGTTTTACTTTCATTGTGCTATACTTGGTTTATATTTTTTCAATAATGTAGTTATGTGAAAAGAATCTGAGAACGCACTAAAATAAATTGGCTTCACTGATTAAGTGTTTTTCTCATTTATTGGTATAATTGTTTTTAATGTCTTGCAAAATTGAGCCTCTTACTAAGGCTGCAAAAGTGCAGTACTACAATTTAATCGTTATTAAAAAGGTGTTAAAATCTGATTAAAAATATTTTTCTATTAAATATATGCCTTCTTAAAATCCTATGTATTATGCAGAAAGTATGGTATATTTGAATTATTTACTTGAAAAAATACAAATTCATCCATATCTTTGAATTTATATTTGTGAACAATTTGCTCACAGATTCCTGAAAAAAAAGGGAGTAAAAGAGATATTTATTGGAAGTCAAAAAAATACTGGTGCAATGGAAATCATACACGAAAAAAACCTCGGAACAAAACAAAAGGCTTTACGTATCAACATGAATAAGCAAATCTATGGTTGTTTCGCTGAAATTGGTGCGGGTCAGGATGTAGCCGCCAATTTTTTTAAAGCAGGCGGTGCTTCAAATACGATAGCCAAAACGATGTCGGCTTATGACATGACTTTTTCTGATGCTATTTATGGAGTCATGGAAAACGGCAGGTATGTATGTGAGCCTCGCTTAATGAGTATGCTCGACCATGAATATGGACTTCTAATTGAGCGTTTAGACGAAAAACGTGGCGATAATTCTACTTTTTTTGCTTTTTCTGATACTGTAGCTGCTCTAAATTATCACAAAAATAATGATGCTCATGGTTGGATGGGCATTAGGTTTCAGCTAACACCTCATGGAGCTTACAACGATATTATTATTCACGTAAAAATGCTGGATAACGATAGTATTCTCCAACAACAAGCCCTCGGAACTTTGGGTGTAAACCTCATGTATGGTTGTTATTTTTATCACCAAGACCCCGAAACATTACTTTTATCGTTGATGGACGACCTCTCAAAAGACCGCATTCAGATCGACATGATCCGCTTTGAAGGGTCTGACTTTAAACACGTCGATAACCGCCTCATGAGTTTACATTTGGTAAAATATGGTTTTTCGGATATTGCTTTATTTGGAGCTGATGGCCAAAACCTGCAACCTTCAGAAGTGCTTTTCAGAAAACATGCTTTGGTGCTTCGTGGGCGTTTCCGTCCTTTGGTCAATGTTCATCTCGATATGCTTGCCAATGGTCGCAAACAATTTATGCGTGAACCCGATGTCGATAAAGACAAAGTAGTAGTGCTTTCAGAAATAACACTTCAAGGATTACAACAAGATGATGCTGAAATTGACGAAAAAGATTTCTTGGATAGAGTAGATATTCTTTGTTCGCTCGGACAAATGGTAATGATTTCAAATTATCAAGAATATTATAAGTTAGTAGCCTATCTTTCAAAATTAACTAAGCTGAAAATGGGTCTAATTATTGGCTATCCAAATCTGGAATATATTTTTGAAGAAAGCCATTATAAAGATTTAGCAGGTGGGATTTTGGAATCTTTTGCCACACTTTTTAGTCGAAATCTCAAGCTTTTTGTTTATCCAACTTACCAAAATAGCAATATAATGAACTGCATGCGGTTCAACCCACCCATGCACCTGATAGACTTGTACCGCTATTTGATTGCCAATAATAAAATCGAAGACATTCATCACTATAACGAAACCAACCTAAACATCAACACCAATAAAACCCTTGAATTGATTAAACAAGGCGAAGATGGCTGGGAAGAAAACGTACCTGATGAGGTAATAAAAATGATAAAAGACCGTTGTCTATTTGGTTTTCCGTGTGTGGTAGTACCTGGAGTAGATGGTTCTCCTAAATCAGTTGACAATAAGCAATTAACGATTACTAAAAGTAATGATTAATTGATATATTTTGCAAAAAAAATTAACAACAAAATGAGAGTTAAATTACTGATTATCAATATATTAGTTTTATTTTCAACACATTCTTTTGCCCAAGATACACCAAAAATAATTCTTCCTTCAGGAACAGTTTGGAGTCAATTAAAAGAAGGCGAGGAAGTAGATTTTGACTTAAATGTTGAAGGAAAAAACTGTGGGAAATTTCGGTTTTCGATTCAACAAGGCAAATTGGACGGAATGGCTTTCGATTCGTCAGGAAAATTTACTTGGACACCACCTTTTACTTTGGTTGACAGATTAGATTCTTATAAATTTCACCAAGTAATATTTGAGGCAAAATGCGACTCAACTACTGAAACCCTTTCGGCAAAAGTTGAGTTTCGTATCCAGCACGTCAATCGGAGTCCAGTTGTTAGAGATTTGAAGCCTTTTTATGTACAGTATAATACCACCAATATTTATAAAATCGACCGCTATTTTGTTATTGATGAAGATAATGACCCTATCGTTATTATTCCGTCGGTTGAATCGCTACCTGAAGGACTAAAGGTATCTTCTCAAGGCGAAATTTCATGGATGCCATCATTTACGCAGTATAAACAATTGAAGGAGAAACCTTTATATATTGAGTTTTATGTAGAAGACCAACCTAACAAATCTCAAACCAAAGGAAAACTGAAAATTGAAGCTACACAGCAAGATTTAGCCCCCGAAATAGTAGTTGTACCGAGAGATAATGTTTTTAAAATTAAAGAAAATCAAACGGTTAATCTCCGCTTTTATTTATCCGACCCAAATGGTGATGATGACATTCAAGATTTCGATTTTTTAACTGATAATCAACAAGTTAGCAAAAAATCTTTGATAAAAAATACCTCTAATCAATACGAATTTACTTGGCATCCAAGTTATGATTTTGTGAAAGACCCCCTCGATTCAGTCGCTTTCAATATTGATTTTTTTGTATTAGATAAAACTAAAAAAAGAGATGTAAAAACCATCAGATTTGTAGTAAAAAATGCCATCAATGAAGCCGAAACTGACTTGAAATTATACAATTTGTATCGAGGAACTCTGCAACGAGGCTGGGAATTGCTTGAGCAGATGAAAGAGAAAGAAACAGAGTTGAAAAAATCATATAATCAAGCAAAAAAAGGCAAAAAAAATCGTTCAATCCTTAATGCTTCTTTGGGAGCAACTACCAGTTTATCTTCGGTTTTTGTTCCGAAAACCAAACCAGACCAACAACGCTTAATTTCGACATTGGGAGGAACAACCGTACTGACAATCGGTACTTTGGAAGCTACCGAAGTCATTGGTCGCTCCATGAAAGACCTCATTGACCGCCTCAATTATATCGTTGAAAAAAAGAATGAACTTCAAAGTAAAGGTGATATTTTTTCTCGTGACTATGCCTTAAAATCTTCTCGCCGAGGAACCGATTTTGTTAGAAAAGTTGATGATTTTATGAATGCAATGAGCCTAAAAGGCTTAGTTGTACTTGATTTGGATGCCACTTGGGAACCCAAAAACAAGCCAACAGATGCCAATATCAAAAAAGTTTTTAAGGATTTTAGTGCGGAGTAACTCAATCGGTCAATAAATAATGTGGCAAGCCATCCGAATGAAAAAATACTGAGAACATCCTCACATCTTCATTAAAGCCACATAAGTTTCGATACCATTCCATATATTTTGGATGCGGATATTTTCGTTTTCGGCATGTTGATTATTATCATGGTTGGCAATTGGAACTGTGATTGTGGGCGTTGCCAAATACTTTTCAAATAAAAACAAAGGCAAACTTCCACCCAAACTTGGCATCAAAACTACCTCTTCGTTGGTGCTCGACTGCACAGCCTTAATTACATTTTGAGCAATCGGCAAATCCATTTTTGTTCGTTGAGCATTATAGCCTTTTTGAGCTTGCACACGAGCAATCAATGGGTATTTTATGCGTTCTTCGTCAGTTATGCTTTCATTTTGTGTAACATAATAACCTTGTGCTTTGATATGCTCAATTACTTTTTGAACTTGTCGCTGGGCATCATTCCCTAAAACCAAACGTAAATCTAAAGCTGCGGTTGCCGAAACTGGAATGACATTGGCTGCCATTTTTCCAACATTTGCACTCGAAAACCCATTGATATTGAGCGAAGGTAAATTAATTAATTCGACCAAAGATTTTCCACCACCTTCTGGACGCATAAAGCCCAATTCATTTTTCATTTGTTCGTCAACCGAAGGTACTTTTGCAATTGCTCTTCTCTCAATTTCAGTAAATGGAATCACATCATCGTAAAAACCTTTAATCAAAACTCGTCCATTATCATCTTTCATCGAAGCTAATAATTTTGCTAAAAGCATGGCAGGATTGGGAGCCCAGTTTCCGTAATGTCCGCTATGAAGTGGACGCTTTGAGGCATAAACTTTTACTTCCATATTTACATCTCCACGCACACCAAAAACCACTTGTTTTCTACCCGATTGATGCACAGGACCATCACAAATTATCCAAAGGTCAGACTTGAGCTTGTCTTTGTGTTTCTCTAAAATTTCTGCAAGATGTATCGAACCAGCTTCTTCTTCTCCTTCAAAAAAAAACTTGATATTGACCGATGGCTGAATACCCAATTTTGTCAGCACTTCATAAGCCGAGAGTATAGAAAACACTCCTGCTTTATCATCTGAGGCACTTCTGCCATAAATTCGCCATTCAGGATTAATCTTTTCGTCAGCTTTCGGAGCAGGAATTATCTTTCCTCCTTTTTCGAGTGAAGCATCTAAAAATACCGATTTGAAAGGTTCAATCCCTTCAGCCCATTGGTTTGGATTGACAGGCTGACCGTCGTAATGGGCATAAAAAACTATTGTTTTGGTTGCATTTGGCACATTTACTTCACCAAAAATTGCTGGTGGAACACCCTTGGTTTTTCCGTCTAACATTTGTGTCTTTATGCCACGAGCTTCCATCATTTTTACGATATAAGCTGCAGTTTTTTGTATTCCGACTGTATCATAAACAACATTTGGAATAGAAAGCAAACCCATAAATTCTCCGAGCAAGGCGTGTTCCTTTGTTTTTCGGTAATTACGTGCTTGCTCAATTAATGGACTTTGGGCAAAAGTGATGATTGAAATTAATAAAAATGAGGGTAAAAGGTAGCGTTTCATAGTTCTATAATAAGTGATGAAGTATTTGCTACAAATCTACTATTTTTTGTACCACCGCAAAAGAAAACTCAAAAATGCCTTACCATTTATCCTCATTCGATAATTTTCTTCCATTTGTTCTTGACTTGTATTGTTTTTTTCACTACGTTAGATTAATGAAAGTTCTTTGAAAAGTAGAAACAAGGTATAAGATACGAGATATGATTTTTTTTAATCTCCAATCTTTATGCTAATATCTTGAATCTCAACAGTTTACGTAATTATTCACTCTAAATTAGTGTGTTATGAAGATTCATGTGCATGCAGTCCATTTCGACATCGACCCTAAATTGGTCGGATTCATTCAAAACAAGTTAAACAAATTAGAAACCTTCTACGACAAATTTATTAGTGGTGAAGTTTTTCTAAAATTAGACAAAGGAGAAAATAGTAAAATCCACAAAAAGCACATTGAAGTCAAACTAAACGTACCCGGTCATACGATTTTTGCCGAAGAAAAAGGAACTACATTTGAAGAAGCGACCGACCTTGCTCTCGAAGCTCTCAAAACTCAGATTAAAAAGTTTAAAGACAAAAAAAATGAAGTTGAACATAAAAAACAAGAAGTAACAACAGCATCAGAAGAATTGATTGAAGATGATTATTGATATAAAATATTGATGTCTGATTACCAAATAAAAAGCGATAGTCTATTTGTAGGCTATCGCTTTTTACGTTTAAGGCCTTATAAAAAATGCTTAAACATATTTTATAACTATCTAACTATCAGTATCTTGTATTTTAATCTTATACCTTTGTGTTTACTTGAAAAATAGCATATTTTTGTGGAAATGTACTTACAGAATGCTTACAATTTATAAAGAAAAAAAAGACATTACCCGTATCTTGTGGTTCCTGCTGCCCGCTTTAGCAGGATTTGCCCACGTGTTACGTAAAGATATCAATAATTATGCTATCTATAAAGGTGTATTTTGGCATCTTTTTCAGCAAATAAATTTGTATAGTCTTTACCCCAAAGAATATATTGATAGCAACCATTATGGCCCATTATTCGGACTAATTATCATGCCTTTTTGTGCATTTCCCGATTCGATTGGTGTTGTGTTATGGGTGGTTTTTCATGCTTTTGTTTTGTATAGAGCCTTAATGATTTTGCCTTTGCGGCGTTCTAATCAATGGTTTGTTTTGTCAATCTGCATTGTTGACTTGATGACTTCCTCGCACAATGTTCAAGTCAATCCGAGTGTTGCCGCTTTGATTATTTTATCTTGGTATTTTGTCAAAAAAGAAAAAGACTTTTGGGCCGTGTTAGTTGTAATGATTGGCACTTTTGTGAAGCTATACGGCATTGTAGGCTTAGTTTTTTGGTTGTTTTCGAAACACAAAGTACAATATATCTATTATGCTTTCTTTTGGACAGCTGTGCTTTTGGTATTGCCTATGTTTATCAGTTCGCCAAGTTTTGTGCTTCAAACTTACCAAGATTGGTACAATAGTTTGGTCGAAAAAAACATTGCAAATCAAACCCTAACTAACGGTATCAGTACCATGCAAGATGTTTCGTTGATGGGTTTAGTAAGGCGACTAAGTGGCTACCCCGATATTTCAAATTTGGTTTTTCTTGTCCCTGGATTTTTGTTGCAACTCTTACCTTTGTTACGCTTCAAGTTTTATCAAACGCAAAGTTTTCAATTACGTTATTTGGCTTCGTTATTAATTTTTGTCGTCATTTTCTCTTCGTCCTCCGAATCTGCTACTTTTATTATTGCCACTTCGGGCGTTGCCATTTGGTTTATCACGCAAAAACACCCCGTCGAGCGATGGGTTTGGGCTTTAATGATTTTGGTCATAGTCGGCACTTCGCTTTCAGCAACCGATATTTTCCCAAAAGCCATACGGATGATGTTTATTTTATATTCTATCAAGGCTTTCCCTTGTTGTTTAGTTTGGTTTGTTTGCATTTATCAATTATTAAAAAATGATTATGCCGAAAAAGATGCAATAACAATTTTAAGTAGAAATAAAGATTAGACTTGTTGCAATGGGAGTTTCGATTTATAAAATCAAGTCATTTTTTGCTTGATTGAGGCTTAAATTTGAGTTCGTAGTGAAGCTAAGGACGAAAATATAAACGAAGAGCAATCGGACAGATTTCTATGATTTAAACAAGTGAAAACGAATAATCTTCCATTTCAACAAGTCTATTAATAATCAGAAGCAAATTAAGGCATATATGAACACTTCAAAACTAAAAATTTGTATTCTTACGGCAGCCTATAATGAGGAGCATAATATTGATACTTTCTATGAAACTACTAAAAAAGCAATAAAAAATCTACCTTATTCGTGTGAATTTTTCTTTGTGAATGATGGTAGCATAGACAATACTTTCTCGGTGATTAGATCTTTAGCAGAAAAAGATGCTACTGTAAAATACATATCTTTTTCAAGGAATTTTGGACAACAAATAGCTCTAAAAGCAGGAATTGATGCCATTAATGCCGACGCTATCATTATGATGGACTGCGACTTGCAGCATCCGCCCGAATTAATTCCTAAACTAATTGATATCTGGCAAACTGAAAAAGTAAATATTGTTAATACCTTACGAGAAGAAGACGAAGAATTGTCGTGGTTCAAGAAAAAATCAAGTCAATGGTTTTATAAAATTTTGAATAAAATTAGTGATTTGCAATTAGAACCTGGACAAGCCGATTTTAGATTAATAGACCGACAGGCTTGTCAAACCCTCAAAAATTCTAAAGAAAATGATGTATTTTTACGAGGAATGATACAGTGGATTGGCTATAAACAAGCCAAAATGAAATATACACCACAAAAAAGGTATGCAGGCGAAAGTAAATATACTTTTTCAAAAATGTTTAAATTGGCATTAGCAGGCATTACTTCTTTTAGTGTAAAGCCGTTGCATGGTGCAATTTACTTGGGCTTTACCATCGCTTTTTTATCATTTTTATATCTACCTTACGTACTTTACAGCTTATACTTTGGTAGTTATGAAAATGGCTGGAGTTCGGTTTTATTGACAATTGCTTTTTTTGGAGGGTTAAATTTGATAATTTTGGGCATTCTGGGTGTGTATATCGGTAATATTTTAATCCAAAATAAAGAACGCCCGCTCTACATTATTCAAGAACAAAATATTAATGAAAATAGCCGTACTTAGTTTCGATATAGAAGAGTTTGATATGCCTTTTGAGTTTGGGGGGAACCCCAGTATGGAAGAACAAATTGCCACTTCAACCAAAGGTTTGGCTTCGCTCACTGCTATTTTAGAAAAATATCACGCCGAAGCTACATTTTATTGTACTGGTGTTTACGCTTTGGCTCAGTCCAAAAAAATAAAAGTATTAAGTCAGTCCCACGAAATTGCTTCACACAATTATTTTCATTCTACCCATAAAAAAGATGATTTGATTGCCTCAAAAAAAGTATTGGAACAAATTACACAAAAAGAAGTGAGAGGTTTCCGAATGCCTCGCATGGCACCTGTTTCAGACCTCGATTTATTAGAAGCTGGCTATACCTATAATGCTTCGTATAACCCAACTTATTTGCCTGGTAGGTACGATTATCGGCATATTCCTCGTACAGTTTTCAATCAAAATGGACTGACTCATGTACCTGCATCTGTTTCGCCCGCTTACCGAATTCCATTGTTTTGGATAGCTTTTCATAATTTCCCGCTACAATATTTCTTCTATTTATGCAAAAAAGTAGTAGAAACTGATGGATACCTGCATCTTTACTTTCATCCGTGGGAATTTACTGATTATACTGACTTGCCAAATGGAGCAAAATACCCATTTTATTTACTCCGAAATAACGGCAAAAAAATGCAAGAACGATTCGATAAACTAATGGCTTTTCTTCAAAAAGAAGGCTTTGAGTTCAAGACTACTTCTTGGTTTTTAGACAATCAACATTGAGTTCTTGGGCACTCTTTCATTTGGCAAACCTCTATTAATGGTCATTTTTGCGAGGTTTTACTCAATTCCACAAATTTTATCCATCACCCAACTTGTACGTGCAGCCGAAATACCATTACTTTGGCACTCTCCAACGCCATTGAGCTCGTTTATCATGGTCTGTACAAATGGTTGTTGAATATGCTTCGAAATATCAAAAGTGAATTTTTGAGATTCTTTTCCTTCAATTTCAAGCAAAACTGAGTGGTCTCCAAAATAAGAGAATGAAATCTGACCTTTACTACCAACTATGGTCGTTTTTTCGATTTCTAATGTTTGTGCCACCGAAAAGCACCAAGTGCCTGTTCCCAAAACTCCCGATTCAAACTCAAAATTTCCGATAATAATATCATCTGCCAAATAAGCATTTGCTTGATTTTTAGCAATACCATTCGCCTTGATTATTGGTCCAAAAAGAAAATCTAAAGCATCTAATTGATGGCAAGCTAAATCATGAAAATAGCCACCGCCTGCAATTTCAGGTTGGTTTCTCCAATTTTTTTCATTGGCAGAGCCTCCTACAATATCGGGTTTTATGGGTTTATATAAACTGATATTTACGAAGCGTACATCGCCAATTGCCTTTTCTAAAAGTAATTCTTTAATTTTTAGAAAATTCGGTAATGCTCTTCGATAAAAAGCAACATATAATGGCACATCAGCTTTTTTACAAGCCTCAATCATAGTTTGAGCCTCGGCAAAATTACGAGCCATGGGTTTTTCTACATATACAATTTTGCCTGCGGCGGCAACCTTCAAGGCATAATATTGGTGTGTATTTGGAGGCGTTGCAATATAAATTGCATTGACTTCGGGGTCATTTATCAAATCATCGGCATCGCTATACCATTTGGAAACGCCGTGTCTTTGTGCAAAATCTTGAGCTAATTCGGGGTTTCTCCGCATAACTGCTACTAAAGCCGAACCTTCGACATTTTGTAGAGCTGGGCCACTTTTTACTTCACAGACATCTCCTGCACCGATGATACCCCATTTTATTGTTTTTGTATTGCTTCCAGTCATTTTATATAAATCATTTATAGAGCTTGAATATTCTAAGTATTTTTTACTTCCTTTTTACTGAATAAATCTTCCGTTGCTCGTTGGTGATTATAAAATCGGTATCATTTATATAAGTCAGACCTTCCATTTGGTTTCTCCCGATTTTTATACATGATTTCGGTTTTGAAAAATCTATTTTGCCACTAACAACTTCAAAAACAAAGATTTTTCCGTAGGAAAGTAAAGCAAATTCTTTTCCATTGGGACTAATACTGGCAGCTGTAACGGGACTTTTGAGAAAAATACTTTGTTCGGGTAACAGCATATAATCTCCTGCTTGGTCGGATAAAACGTAGAGTTGCGTTTGGTGATTTCTCGACCAATCTTTTGAAAACAAGTAAAGTTTTCCTTCATACCAAAAGAAGGCTTCACAGTCAAAAATCTTTTGTGTAGCAGGAAAACGGTCTTGGTCGCCATAATGAAAAGTGATTTTTTCTGTTTTCCCATTTCGGTGCTTATAAATGCATAAATCTTTGCGAGATTGATTATTATTACCAAAATCACCCACATAAATATTTCCTTTATCGTCTTTGGTGAGGTCTTCCCAGTCAATGTTTTTTGAGTCATTGACAAATAATGTATCAAAAATCCTTCCTTTTTGATTAATCATATACAATTCCGTATTTCCACCGCTATCGTTGTGAGTCCAGTAGAAATCGTCTTGCCACGCACGAATAACCCCTGAGTTTTCGTTGATGCAAACGGGCATTCGCCCTGTTTTTGTAACCACATATTCAGCTTTTGCTCGCTGAAAACCATCTTTCCGAATTTCTGAATGGCAATTACAAGTAGCAATGTGTAAAGAAAACAAAAACATATAAAATTTATAAAGGAACATAGTTTTGTGAAGCGATTTTTTAAATCACTATTGAAAAGTTTGAATTTTGGCAACAAGTTAGTTAATTTTGGAAAAAGTAAAAACAATTATCCCAAACCATGAAACCATATCAACAGCCATTCAATGCTCGCCTTGCCTACATCCTGATTTCATTGGTGATAGTTATATACGGAATGTATATGCTAAGTGATTTGCTCATTCCTTTAATATTTGCGGTTATATTTGCTTTACTTTTAATGCCTATTTGCCAGTTTCTTGAACGACATCAAGTGCCTCGATGGTTGGCAATTACGGCAGTCATATTGTTAACAGTGGGCATTCTGACGCTCTTTTTTTATTTGGTTTATATCCAAGTAATGAATTTGGAAGAAGTATTGCCACAACTCACCGAGAAAGCCGAAATATGGTACAGAAAAATACAAATATTTATTCGTCAAAACTTTAATATTAGTCGTACACAGCAAAAAATAGAGGGACGAAAATATCTGACCGAATTTTTGAAAAACAACAGCGATATGATTGGTAATACGGTCTCAACGACTACCGGTTTGCTTGGAAATCTGACAATTATTCCTTTATATGTTTTCTTACTTTTGCTTTACAGAGACTTTATTAGGGTATTCTTTTACAAAATATTCAAATCAGTAAATAGCCACCGAATTGACATAGTTTTGAAAAAAGTAAAGGATGTGGTAATCAACTATGTGGCTGGCTTGGGGATGGTTATTGGTATTATTGGCACATTAAATACTCTTGGTTTATACCTTTTAGGCATCGAACACGCTATATTTTTCGGTTTTTTAGCTTCATTTTTAGTCCTGATTCCATACATTGGCATTGCAATTGGTTCACTTTTGCCCATACTTTTTGCTTTAATTACCAAAGATTCGACTTGGTATGCCTTTGGAGTTGCTACCCTTTTCTTTGGTATTCAGATGTTGGAAGGAAATTTTATTACGCCCTATATCGTTGGCTCGAAAGTAAGTGTCAATTCGATGGCAGCAATTATTGCATTAATCATTTTTGGGAATCTTTGGGGAGTCGGTGGTTTAGTACTGGCTTTGCCTTTGACTGCTATCATCAAAGTTATTTTCGATTCGATTGAAGATTTAAGACCTTATGGCTTTTTGCTGGGTGATTTTGACCATATTGATGTGTCAAAAAAAAGACATTCTTAATTCAATAATCTTTACTTTGATATATGCAAGACCTTCCCTCATACATCGGCATTGTTTTTATATGCACTACACTTCTGACCATTTGGCTATTTCTGAGAGCTACCAATTATTCAATAATGCCCTTGGTTATTCTCTTTATTTGGGCGATTTTTCAGAGTTTTGTAGCTTTATCGGGGTTTTATACAAACCTTGATTCTTTTCCTCCACGCTTTTTATTATTAATAGCCCCTGCCATCCTTCTGATTATTGTGTTGTTCAATACCTCAAAAGGGAGAGCCTTCATTGATAGCCTAAGTATCGAAAAACTGACTTTGCTTCATACCATCAGAGTTCCCGTTGAGATAGTTTTATTTTGGTTGTTTCTGCAAAAAACCATTCCTCAACTTATGACTTTCGAAGGGAGAAACTTCGATATTTTGGCAGGAATTACCGCACCAATTGTCTATTATTTAGTATTTGTAAGGCATAACATGAGCAGAAAAATGCTTTTATTGTGGAATTTTGCTTGCCTTGCTTTATTGCTCAATATTGTGGTAAATGCCTTACTATCAGCCCCACTACCTTTCCAACAATTTGCGTTTGAGCAGCCCAATATTGCGGTTCTTTATTTTCCATTCAACTTACTGCCGAGTGTAGTTGTGCCTTTGGTTTTATTTGCTCATTTGGTGGCAATTCGTAGGCTTTTGAGAGAATAATTACCGTTTGCTAAATTTGTTTTTGATTCTTAGGTTTAGGATAGTTTTATTGGGATATTGTGGAAAAATTGAATGATTTACCAATACAAAATACGAAATTTATCAACATATTGAATAACACAAAACAGGCAATTGTAATTAACTGATAATCAGTGATTTTTATCTTTTAGTTGCGTTTATACAACCGTTGTGTGCTATTAAGTGCAAATAGTATGAAATATAACCGCCATAAATCATAAAAACAGGGCGTATGGCGTTTATGCAATCGTTGTAGGGCATTTTAGAAGACGACAAAACAACATACGACAATTGAAAATGACGAAATATTCGCTTGACGACATTAAGAAAATAATTGACGAATTGGCTTTAAAAATCAACGCACCGACAAATTTACTACCGAGTTACGGACAGCAAACTTGGGACGCACATCCATACATTGAAGTCGACAACTTGGGATTTATGTTTTACATCATCTCAGAACGTGGACAAGAATATGAAAGGAAAATGACTGACAAAATTGACGATTTACTTTATTGGATTTTTGCTAATGTGACTTTTTCTATGGCTTCCGACTATGAACTAAAAAATAGAATTGAAGACAAGGATTGCAGACGAATTACGTTTGACAAGCAAGAAGAATTACTTGGACAGCTTAACTACAATTGGAGACAAAAGGAAAATGCCGAACACCAAAGCATTTTAAAAATTCACCCATTTGACGACTTAGCAGGAATTCGAGCAACCTACTTCGGACAACTCAGACAGCAAGGACTTTAAGAAACTGAAATCAGCAAATTGGCTTATGAAAAATATCCTTAAAACTGAAAGAAAAACGCCCTATAACAGCACCTACCCAAAAGGCGGGGTTTCGTGTTCCAAAGACAGTTTTGTAGTTAATCAAACATTAGTTTTTCAAATCAAGTTTTGTGGTAAAAGTCCAGCCCTTCGGGTAGCTGCAATCCGTTAGCGTCAAGCTAAAACAAACGTTGAACAGAACGAATTGAAAAAAATTATCAAATTTTAAAATAGAGAAATATGAAAAAACTATTGACACTATTTTTTACAATTTTATCTTTAATTGCTTGTAACAACACAAAAGAAAAAACTATAGAAACATCAGATAATGAAAAAATAGTTAAACTATATTTTGAACATTTCAATAACCATGATTGGACAAAAATGGCGAATATGTATGCCGAAATTTCTGAATTTAAAGACCCTTCATTAGGGCAAGGAATTGTAAAACAGACCAGACAACAAATTATAGACAAATATTCAGAACTTAATAAGGTTTTCCCAGACCTTCACGACCAAGTTATTCAAACTTATCCTTCGGGAAACAAGCATATAATTGTGGAGTTTGTATCAAGTGGGACGGGGCCAGACAAAGCAAAATTTGAATTAGCAATATGTACTATTTTGACAATTGAAAAAGGAGTTATTACAAAAGACTTTACTTACTTCGACAATTTTGACGAAGAAAAAAGTAAGTAAAAAGAGCACATCTGTCCAAAAAAAGTAAACCAAAATTGGACTGACAAGAAACAGAAATGATGACCGAGAGGAAGCCCAGCAGCCAACATTGGGTTTGCGTCTATGCTGGCGGAGACGTCGTAACAATGGGCTGCATATCGATATCAGGTTTTGTTTCGGCTCTAATCAAACACGAACTGATTGGCGAGTTTGATTTATTGATTAATCCAGTTGTTTATTTAATAAACATTGTGCGAGCAAAAAGTATAATGCATAATCCATCAAAACACAAAGCTGCAAACCGTTAGATAAAAGCATTGCAGTCTCGACATCGACAGACAACAAAATGAAATTGACCAGACTTTTCAATAACTTTTTTGACAGTGAAAAAGCAGGCGGACTAATTTTAGTTTTCGTGACAGTTATTTCACTTGTTCTTGCCAATTCTGCTTGGCAGGCAGACTATATCAATTTTTGGCATTTTGAATTGGGCGAGCACAGTTTAGTTCATTGGATCAATGACGGGCTAATGACCATTTTTTTTCTACTTATCGGTTTGGAATTAGAACGGGAAATTTATCACGGAGAACTGTCCGACATAAAAAATGCTTCATTACCAATCTTTGGAGCAATAGGCGGTATGCTTGTTCCGGCAGGTCTATTTCTTTTGCTCAACTTCGAAACAGACACTCAAGCCGGTGCCGGTATTCCAATGGCGACAGACATTGCTTTTGCCATTGGCATTTTATCTCTATTAGGTAATCGTGTTCCTACCTCACTCAAAATATTCCTGACAGCATTGGCTGTATTGGACGACTTGGGAGCGATCATAGTTATTGCAATTTTCTACACTGCCTCAATTGCATATGTAAATTTATTTATAGCATTAGGCATTTTTGGAGTTCTACTCATTCTAAACCGACTGAAAGTTCACAACTTAATTCCGTATTTAATTGGTGGTGTAGCAATGTGGTATTTTATGTTACACTCCGGTGTTCATGCTACAATAACAGGTGTTTTGTTAGCATTTGCAATTCCGTTTGGCAATGGTAGCGAAAAATCACCTTCATATATTCTTCAACATATCTTACACAAGCCTGTTGCTTTTTTTATTCTGCCATTGTTTGCAGTAGCCAATACTTGCATTGCAGTTGGCGACAGTTGGCAAAGTTTAGGACAAACAAACAGTTTAGGAATTATTGTAGGACTTGTAATCGGAAAACCTTTGGGCATTTGGCTTTTTTCATTTATCGGTGTTGGCTTAGGACTTTGTGTATTGCCGACCGACTTGAAATGGAAAAATATAATTGGTGCAGGTTTTTTAGGCGGTATCGGTTTTACAATGTCAATCTTTATTACGATTCTTGCATTTGACAATGCAGACATCGTAAACAATTCAAAAATTGCAATTATTATTGCTTCAATTCTTGCGGGGACAATTGGATTTATCTTTCTCAAACTGACACTTAAAACACAAGTAGAAAATGATGAAACAACTTGACGACAGTAAAATGCCTGCCTATAGCAGCGTTTCTAAATTATTTAGCGGATATTAGAGCGATCATCATTACCACAGAAAAACAATGAACCGCAAATATCAGTTTGCAAATATGGCGGTTCATGCCTCGTATCAGAAAAAAATCGACAATTTAGACTTGCCTTTATTGCCAATAGCTATAATATATTTAGAAAAATTATTTACTTTAGTAAAAATTATTTGGTAGAAAAACAATGCTTAATTAGACCATTAACGAGGTCATTAATTTTGGCAAAACATCAACGCTCATTCTAAGTGAAACCAAAACCCTATCTCTATCTCCTGACTTCAATGTATGTGGCAGGAATAATTGGCTTAAATATCAATGCCACTGCCGAATTTTTCCGATTTCTTACACCATTCAATCTTTTGGCTTCGTGCGGTATTTTATTGTATTTTCATAAAGAATGGAATCGTAATTTCTTAATATTTATTACATTAACTTTGCTAATAGGCTATTTCATAGAAGTAGTCGGCGTAAAAACTGGCATGATTTTCGGAGAATATCAATATGAAACCACACTTGGTTTTAAGATTTTGAATGTTCCCCCTGTGATTGGTCTTAATTGGTTACTGTTAGTTTATTGTGTAGGGAGTTCATTTTGTCGAGTTACCAAACCTATATACTTTAAAGTGATTTATGGGGCATTATTAATGACTATGTTCGATTTTTTAGCAGAACCCATCGCCATTCGTTTAAATATGTGGTCGTGGCAGAACACACTTCCACCTTTACAAAATTACGTAGGTTGGTTTATTACTTCGGCTTTTTTATTAACTTTGTTTCATTCCCTAAAATTCCGAAAAGATAACCCCATTGCCTTGTGGCTATTAATTTTACAAATCTGTTTTTTCGGCATACAAAGTTTAATATTTTAAGCAACTTACAACCTTTTTCTACAAAATAGAATCATTGTATTGGTAAGATAATTTCTCTAAAATGCGTTAAGTATGAAACCATCATTAAAAACTTTTCTATCTGTTTTTTCGGGGCTTACAATGCTTACAAGCTGTGAAACCCAAATTGAAAATCCAGCACTCGCACCAGCTACAGCCGAAATGCTTGATTTTACAAAATATATAGCTGTTGGTAGTTCGATGGTGGCTGGCTACACCAATGGCGGATTATACCGAGATGGTCAGTTGGCATCTTATCCTAACTTAATAGCTCAACAGACTGGAGCAAAGTTTGAGCAAGCACTTTTTCCAATGGGTCAAGAGAATGGCACAGGATATTTAGTAACTTCGGCAGGGAATACCTCTGCCCAATTTGACAAAATAATTGAAAAAACAGGTATTATTAGCACTTCTCCCCTACTTTTAACTAAATATTCGGGCAAATCAAATAATTTTGGTGTAGCAACTTTGCGAATGTCGGATATGGGGAAAGCTGGATTAGGAAATGTAAAAATGCAGGGTTTTAACCCTTATTTTGAGCGAATTTTGCCTACTGGAAAAGAAGATATTACCTATCCAGATTTTGTCAAAGAAAGTAATCCAACATTTTTTACAGTAAGTATTGGTGAGTATGATATGTTGGCTTTTGCAACATCAGGTGGAAAAAGCTCGCTGACAGAGACTTCAGTTTTTGCACTCAACTGTCAAAAGTTATTAGATGCTTTGGTGGCAAACAAAGCCAAAGGAATCATCACAAATCTACCCAATGTAATTGATTTTCCTTATTTCAATTTTTATTCTTTTGAAGATTTGGCAAAAAATATAGGCGTTTCAGGCATTTATATTACCACTGGCAATGGTATCGTGAGATTAGCAACTACCAATGACCGAATTTTATTAGATGCAATTCCAAATGTAGGAAAAAATAATGCTTCTGGGCAGAAAAAAGGCACTTCTACAATGTATCCACTTACAAATGAAGAAGTTTTAGATAAAGATGAAGTCAATTCAGTAGCTTCTCGCCTGACTGATTTTAACGGAATTTTGAAATTGGAAGCCGAAAAACGTGGTATTGCATCAGTAGATTTAAATAGCATTTACAAGCAAATTCAAAATAATAATTATAATGCTGGCAATGGAATTAAATTGAGTAATTCGTTGCTAACAGGCAATTTTTTTAGCTTAGATGGCATCAATCCAACGCCACGTGGCTCGGCAGTAATTGCCAATGAAATTATAAAATCAATCAACGAAAATTATAAAAATTTCCTAAAAACTGTTATTCCTACGCTTGATGTTAGTAAATTTGAGGCGTTAAAAATCAAATAGTCAAGCGACTACTCGAAAGCGAAGCCTAAAAAAGAATGAAAATATCAATCGTTACTGCTGCATATAACTCTGCGGCAACCATTAAAGATACTATCGAAAGTGTCCTTTCGCAAGATTATCCCAACATCGAATATATAGTTGCCGATGGTGGTTCAAAAGATGGCACTGTCGAAATTTTGAAATCCTACGGAGATAAAATCAAATGGGTTTCCGAAAAAGATAGTGGTATTTATGAAGCCATGAGCAAAGGTGTAAAAATGGCTACTGGCGATGTAGTCGGGATTATGGGTTCTGATGATTTTTATCCTGATAATACAGCAATTAGTAAAGTTGCTAAAGCATTTGAAGTGTCAAAAGCAGATTCGATTTATGGCGACTTGTACTATGTTGATGCCAAAGACACTAATAAAATTGTTAGAAACTGGAAATCAGGGAAATATAATCGTGAGCGATTTTTGAATGGTTGGATGCCCCCACACACTGCTTTTTTCTTGAAAAAATCTGCCTACGATACCTATGGTTTATATGATACTTCTTACCAGAGTGCTGGTGATTACGAGTTAATGCTCAGAATGTTGTATAAACACAATGTTTCATCTTTTTATATTCCAGCAGTTTTAATGAAAATGCGAACTGGTGGAAACAGCAATGCCTCACTAAAAAACCGCATAAGAGCAAACAAAGAAGACCGCCGTGCATGGGTAATGAATGGCTTAAAACCTCGTTGGTACACACTTTATGCCAAGCCAATTTCAAAGCTTTTTCAGTGGTTTGTTTGAAAGCATTGAGTGATTAGTCTCTAATTTTAATTCAACTAATAGAAATAATCTTCTGCATTTTTCCTCGAAAATCAAAAGAATCTCCAGCTACTTTTCCTGCAATTACCTGACCAATAGGTGATTGAGGAGAAATAGCCATTGTATTTTTTCCTTCAAATTCAACAATTCCTACGCCAATTGTTACTAAAAAATGCCCCATAGAAGTTTCAACCAATGCCCCAAAAGCAACTTTTGAGAAAACCGTTTGTAGGTCAATTTTATCAAGTAATAACCGTTCTTGACGTGCTTGTTCGTACATTCGGCCGTTCATTTCACGATCAAGTTGCCCCATTGCTCTGGCGGTTTCATATTTATCTCCTGCCGAACTTTTACCCTCTTCATTTGCCGAGTTTTTTGCCGCTTCCATCGCCTGCCACGAAGTATCCATTCGTTTTTCGATGAGCAATTTTATCTTTTCTAAAAGCTTTGATTTCATAGGGATTAATAATACAATGAATGAAATGTGTGTGTGTATATGAAAATTATGATAAAATAGCAAGATTCTATCACTCTGAACGGGCGGCGTTCCGCTTCAAAATTGCGTTCACTCCCCCTTTTAGGTTTAATAAATTGTCAAAACCATATTTTTCTTGTAGTAGTTTTATTGCTTTCATGCTACGAACACCACTTTGGCAGTGAACAACTACTGTTTTTTCTCGACTGATATTAAATAAATATTTTTCCAATTCCGATAGTGGCATCAATTCTCCACCAAAATTTTTGATAGCATATTCATGCGTCTCTCGCACATCTATTAGTTGATAATCTGAAAGGTTTTTGAGTTCATCAAAGGTAATTTCATTTTTAGGGGGCAAACTATTCACTCTAAACTCTGCACTCTGCACTAAACAAAACTCGTCATAATCAATCATTTGCGTGATTTTTATGGTATCTGGCATTTTGGGGATTTTGATAATACGACTTTGCATTGAAAGTGTATCTAAAACTAAGAGTTTTCCTGCCAATGGCTCGCCAATTTCGGCAATTACTTTAATTGCTTCAAGAGCCTGCATCGAACCAATAATACCTGGAAGTACGCCCAAAACTCCCGCTTCGGCACAATTGGGTGCTTGCTTAGGTGGTGGCGGGCTTGGAAATAAATCTCGATAAGTTGCCGAACCTTGATAATTGAAAACTGCAACTTGCCCCTCAAAACGGTGAATCGCTCCATAAACAAAGGGTTTATTTAGCAGCACACATGCATCATTGACCAAGTATCGGGTTGGGAAATTATCGGTTCCGTCAATCACAATATCATAATCTTTAATGATTTCCAAGGCATTTTTAGAAGTCAAGCGTGTAGGATATTTATTAATTTTGACAAAAGGATTTAAGTCTTTTAAACGATTTTCGGTTTCGTCCACTTTTGCATAATTCACCGACAATGAACTATATAAAATTTGTCTTTGAAGATTACTAACATCTACCACATCATTTTCGACAATACCCAAAGTACCAATTCCTGCAGCAGTTAAATACAATAAAATTGGACTGCCAAGACCTCCGCAACCAATAACCAGAACCTTTGATTTTTTGAGTTTTTCTTGTCCTGCCAAACCAAATTCTGGCATGAGCATTTGGCGGTTATATCGCTGATATTCCTCGGTATTAAGCATTTTAAAGTTTATCTAATTCTCAATGACTGGTTAGGAAAATACTTATACTGTAAACAAAACCGCTGATTTTCATCGAAAGTTGCAATACTTACGTAGTTTTTTTATAGAAATACTAATTTTTAGGTTAAAAGTACGTTTATTTGTTATTCATAAAAACTTTAATAAAAATTAAGTATCTCTGGAAAAATGAAAAAATCAATTATTGCTTTCACTACAAGTCTTCTTTTTGTACAATTTTCTTACGCACAAGTGTCAAAAGCTCCAGCAAAGCCCAAAGCTCCAGCAACAAAACAAGTTACAGCAAACAAAGCCGCTATTATTTCTCCGACTGCAACAAGTAGTAATGGCATGAAAAATGGTATTGATTCGATTAGTTATGCAATCGGTATGAATATTGCAGGAAATTTGAAACATCAAAACCTAAAAGTAAATTCTGAAATGATGGCAAAAGCCATTGACCAAATCCTAAACGGGCAGCCAACATGGATGGAAGCTAACGCAGCAAATGCTTATATTCAAGGTTATTTTCAGAATGAGTCTATGAAAAAAGGCGGTGCTAATTTGAAGGTCGGCGAAAAGTTTTTAGCAGAAAATAAAACTAAAGTAGGCGTAATAACGCTTCCAAGCGGTTTGCAATATCAAATAATGACAGCAGGGACAGGTACAAAACCAGCCTCGACAGATAAAGTAAAAGTACATTATCATGGAACGCTTATTGACGGAACAATTTTTGATAGCTCGGTTGATAGAGGGCAACCCACCGAATTTGGTGTTACGCAAGTGATTCCGGGTTGGGTAGAGGCTTTACAATTAATGCCTGTTGGTTCAAAATGGAAATTGTTCATTCCTGCAAATCTTGCTTATGGGCCACAAGGTCCACCAAGTATCGGACCAAACCAATTATTGATTTTTGAAGTAGAATTACTGGATATTGTTAAATAATTTTATTCAATCTCTAATCATGAAAATAAACGATTTTGAGATAGTAGTTGTTATTTCGTAAGTATGTAATATAATATTTAATGAACTTCCCTTTAGGAATTGGGTTTTATGGTACAAAATATGAAAAGAATCATCGTTCTATTCACCTTAACTGGACTTTTTGGCTGTTTTGAAAACAAAGCTCAAAATCAAAGTTCGCCGCCCACTTATGGCTATAACGACTTAAAACCAAACCGCACACAAGAGCAGGTGGAGCAATTTGCTACACAATTTTTGAGCTATCATCATTATCAAAAATTCAAGTTAGACGATGCTTTTTCATCAAAAGTATGGGATAATTTCTTGAAAGACGTTGATGGTAGTCACGCCTATTTTACAGAAGCCGATATAAATGCTTTTGAAAAATACCGTGATGGCATAGACGAAGACTTACTCGAAGGAGATTTAACAGCTCCATTTGAAGTTTTCAATCTTTATCGCAAACGTTACAAAGTACGTCATGAATTTATTATGTCATTGCTTGATAAACCTTTTGATTTTACGACAGATGAAATTTATGAAACTGACCGTGAAAAAGTAAAGTGGGCAAAATCTGATGAAGAATTAGACGATATTTGGCGTAAAATTGTAAAGAGCCAAGTGCTTGACCTTAAATTGAGCGGTAGTAAAGATAGTGCCACAGTAGCTACTCTAAAGGATCGATATAAACGTTGGGAAACTCGCATCTCCAAATGGAGAGCTGATGATGTTTTTCAGTCGTTTATGAACTCTTTTTCCGAAGCAATTGACCCACATACCAGCTACATGATTCCGAGTACAGCTGCTCAATTCAACATTGAAATGAGTCAGTCTGTTGAAGGAATAGGAGCTTCTTTACAAAACGAAGGTGATTATGTAAAAATTGCCGAAATTATTCCAGGAGGTCCATTGTTTAAAGGTGGACAAGCTACCAAAAATGATAGAATCGTAGCCGTAGCACAAGGTGAAAACGGAACTTGGCAGGACATTGTTGGTTGGCTAACTGACGATGCTGTGAAACTAATCAGAGGTGCAAAAGGAACCGTTGTGCGAGTACGTTTGCTGCCTGGCGATGCCCCTGCGGGTTCGCCGACTAAAGAATTAAGATTAGTTCGTGAAAAAGTAAAACTTGAAGAAGCAGTAGCTAAAGGCGAAATTGTACCAATGAAAAAAGATGGTAAAGATTATAAATTGGGAATAATTGACATTCCGATGTTTTACCGTGATTTTGAAGATGCCCGCAAAGGTGGAGATTTTCAGAGTACAACCAAAGATGTAAAGCGTTTTTTGAATGAATTTAAAACAAAAGGTGTCGATGGAGTGGTTATAGACTTGCGAAATAATGGCGGTGGTTCGTTAACCGAAGCTATTAATTTAACAGGTTTATTCATTACAAAAGGCCCCGTTGTGCAACGTCGTGACAACAATGGAAGTGTAGACATAGAAAGCGATACAGACCCAGAGTTAGTTTATAATGGACCTTTGGTTATTCTACAAAATCGTTTCAGTGCCTCAGCTTCTGAGATTTTTGCAGGAGCAATTCAAGATTATAAGCGTGGTTTGATTGTTGGTGAACAATCTTTTGGTAAAGGTACAGTGCAGCAATTAGTTGATTTAGACCAGTTTTTGCTTTCTCCTCGCACAGCTTCAAATGATAAAAAAGCTGGGGCAGCCGTTGGCTTCGACCAAAAAGAAAGATACGGGCAATTGAAACTGACAACCGAAAAGTTTTATCGGATCACAGGAAATAGCACACAACGCAAAGGGGTATTGGCTGATATTAATCTACCAACACCATTTGACCCTGAAGAAATGGGCGAAAGTTCACAGCCAAGTGCATTGCCTTATGACCAAATAAAAACATCGGAATACGAAAAGACGACCGCTATTTCAGATAAGATTCTAAGCAAAATACAAGAAAAATATCAAGCTCGCTTGAAATCAGACTCCGAAATGAAGCAATTGACCGAAGATTTGGTAGAATATAGAAAAACCAAAGATGTTACGATTATTTCGCTCAATGAAGAAAAACGCAAAAAAGAGCGTGATGAAAACGAAAAACGTAGAAAAGCAGTAAATAAACTAAGTTCGGGAGAAAAAGATACTAAAGAAAAAGATATCATATTGACCGAATCTGAACGGATTTTGTGTGATTTAATTTCAGTTCAGAAATAATATAGTCGATGATAGATTATAATTAAATTAGTGAAACTATCATCCATGGGCTTTTGGTACAAAAAAGCCTCATTTGAAATTTCAAATGAG
>NZ_JAYWCU010000067.1:0-9294 GCF_043780375.1 Emticicia sp.
GTGGTAATAAATCCATCCTAAGAGAAAAATTGACTAAAAACTGGAAGTTAATACCAGCAATATTTAAGTAACCTTTTTTTTTATGAACAAACCCTGATAGCTGTAAGTAAAGGGTTTAATCTTTAAAAATCAAGTAATAAATCCTACAAATCCTAAAATCTTAATAATCCTGTCAAGATTTTGGCATAATAAATGCCTTTATGTGCTTAGAATTTACCTAACGTTCCGTAATTTTGTAAAAAATCTCCCAAGAAATGCTTTTCACCTCTTCTTTTCGATGTTGTTGCTGTCGGTAATCGCATTACGCTAATTATTCAAAAATTTAGTCAATTCCTTTTATTTTTTCTTGAAAACAAAGAGTTTTGATAAAATCTGTGAAATATTTTTCATTCTATCATTCCGAACGGGCGGCGAACCGCTTCCAAATTCTATCCTTAGTCTTCGTATGCAAAATCTGAAAATTTATAATACCCTTACTCGTCAAAAAGAAACATTTGAGTCAATTACACCCAACCATGTTGGAATGTACGTTTGCGGGCCAACGGTCTATAATTATGTGCATCTCGGCAATGTTCGCACATTTATGACATTTGATGTACTTTATCGTTATCTCACTCATATCGGCTACAAAGTGCGTTATGTAAGAAATATAACCGATGTCGGACATTTGGTGGGCGACGGCGATGAAGGAGAAGATAAAATCGGTAAAATGGCAAAGCTCGAAAAGCTTGAACCAATGGAAATCGTACAGCGATACACCAATGATTTTCATACAGTTTTGGAGCAATTTAATTTTCTGCCACCAAGTATCGAACCAACCGCAACTGGGCACTTAATTGAACAAATAGAAGCAGTTAAAACCTTGATAGAAAAAGGTTTAGCTTACGAAGCCAATGGCTCTGTTTATTTTGATATTAATAAATATAATGCTGAAGGAAATGAATATGGCAAACTTTCGGGTAGAATTATTGAAGACCTTCTGAACGAAACTCGTGAGCTTGACGGACAAGCAGAAAAACGTAATCCGCTTGATTTTGCTATTTGGAAAAAAGCCAGTCCTGAACATATCATGCAATGGAAAAGTCCGTGGGGAATGGGTTTCCCAGGCTGGCATTTGGAATGTACTTGCATGAGTGCCAAGTATTTAGGAGCAACTTTTGATATTCACGGTGGGGGTATGGACTTGAAATTTCCGCATCACGAATGTGAAATTGCACAAGGCGTAGGCATAACTGGCAAAGAACCAGTAAAGTATTGGATGCACTCAAATATGCTGACGGTGAATGGACAAAAGATGTCAAAATCTTTGGGAAATTCTTTTCTGCCTTCAGAACTTTTTACAGGAAGTCATGCTTTGCTCGACCAAGCTTTTAGCCCAATGACTGTACGGTTTTTCATGCTACAATCACAATACAGAGGTACACTCGATTTCTCAAATGATGCCCTTAAAGCAGCACAAAAAGGCTTTAAACGCCTAACAAATGGCTTGCGTGTAGCAAAAACGCTTAGTTTTGAGCAAACAGAAGTAGCTATTGATGAAAAGAAAAAGCAAGATATTGAAAAATCAATCGTAGCGTTTTATGATGCGATGAATGATGACATGAATACTGCGGTTGCCATTGCTCAACTTTTCAATTTGTTGAAATATGTCAATATGATTTATATGAATCAGTTGCCAACTGCTGTTATTGGTGAAGAAACTTTTAAAGAGTTAAAAACAAAATTTGTGCTTTTTATTGAGGAAATATTAGGTTTGAAAGAAGAAAAAGCTGAAAATTCGGAGGTAGTTTTGAACGGAATGTTGAATCTTTACCGAGAATATAAAGCCAACCAACAATACGATAAAGTTGATGAAATACGAACTTATTTCAAAGCCAATGGCATGGCAATAAAAGACATGAAACACCGCATTGATTGGGCTTGGGAGGAGTAGAAAGGAATCTAATATTTTTGTTGGTCGGAATTTGCAATTTCGACCTTTTTTATTTCCGATTTGAAATCGGAATACCCTAAATTTTCATTTGCCTAAAAGTATAAAATAAAACACTTCCATAACCCACAATCAACATCAAATGAAAAGGTACTAAGCCGAAATTTTTTAACTGAATTTCGACAATCAAAACAATTATAAAATAAAGCATCAACAAAAACTCAAACCAAGTGCTTTTGTTGATGCTTTTTGCTGAGTATTTATTGCCTTGCCAAGAATCTGATTGCTTACTGATATTAAATTTCGGCGTACGCACAAACGGTGTTTTTCGCCCCAGCCAACCTTCTACTACCGCAATAGTATTATGAAATGAAAGCCCCATCATAAAGAGCAAAAACAGCATAAACCGCTTTACGAACTCAAAAAATCCAAGCCCTGATTTTTTGAAAGAAATCCAATAAAACGTACCAAGAATTATCCAACTTACTTGAAATAATGCCGTAAATCGAAAAAAGCTGTCATAATCGCCTGATTTTGTGGTAATAAGCATCACCGGTAAACTCAAAATCGACAAGAAAAAAACCGCCACAAATACCGCACTATTCATCAAATGATAAAATCCGTGTAGCCTTGTAGCTATACTTAAATGGCTATCGGTCAATAACTTACGAAGATTTTTTACTACACATTCCGCTGCCCCCTTCGTCCAACGATATTGCTGCGATTTCACAGCACTCATAGTTACGGGCAGTTCGGCTGGACAACCAACATTTTCTAAATACACAAATTTCCAATCTCGCATTTGAGCTCGATAACTCAAATCCAAATCTTCGGTCAAAGTATCAGCCGACCATCCGCCTGCATCTCCGATGGTCGTTTTTCGCCAAATTCCTGCCGTCCCGTTGAAATTAATAAAATGACTTTCGGCATTTCGTCCGCCTTGCTCAATAGTAAAATGAGCATCCAAGCCAAAAGCTTGCAGTTGCGTTAGCAAAGAATAGTTTTCGTTGAGATGTTGCCAGCGGGTTTGCACCACACCAACATTTGGAACATTAAAGTGCGGAATCGTTTTTTGCAGAAAATCCTTTGGTGGAACAAAATCAGCATCAAAAATAGCAATAAATTCTCCTTTGCATATTTTTAAACCATAAGCCAATGCTCCTGCTTTGAAACCTTGCCGAGTTTCACGTCTAATATGCTGAATATCAATGCCTTTCGCTTGAATTCCTTTTATTTTTGAGGCAATAATCTCCACCGTTTCATCAGTCGAATCATCTAAAACTTGTATTTCAAAACGTCCTTTTGGATAGTCAAAGGCCGCAATAGCATCAATCAATCGCTCAACGACATAAAGTTCGTTATAGATGGGGAGTTGAATAGTTACGAAAGGGTACTTAATGTCTAAAATCACCTCACCCCTGCCCTCTCCTTGGAGGAGAGGGAGTTTTTCAAGTCCTTCTCCCGGGGGAGAAGGATTTAGGATGAGGGCTTTTTTATTTCCAATATCCAAATAATTAATAATCAGACTCAACTGCACCAAGCTATAAGAAAATATAAAAACCAACGGAATGGCGTATATAATAAGAATGAATAGTTCCATCGGTTTTCGATAACATCAAACCTGTAAGTTCTAACAAAAGAGGTCGCTCAGACCTTACAGGTTTTGTTTATAGGTATTTAAAAATAGTCGTAATAATCTTATAACCAGCCAAAACTGTTCCTTTTACAGTGCCCGAAATCTTAGATTTACCAACCCTTCGTCTGTAATTGACAGCCATTTCAGTGGTTTTCATTTTCATTTTGGCTGCCTTTAGTTGCATTTCTACCGTCCAACCATAAGTGGTATCTTGCATATTTAATGCCAATAACGATTCAAATCTAATTGCTCGAAAAGGGCCTAAATCAGAATAACTAACGCCATAAAATAAACGTAAAAGACTTGTAGCCAACCAATTGCCAAAAATCTGTGGAATTGTCATTGAACCAACCTGACGCTCGCCCAATGCCCGTGACCCAATCACCATGTCATAGTTATCTTCGATAATTGGCTTGATAAGCTCTCGCATTTCTTCTGGATAATCGGAGTAGTCGGCATCTAAGAAAACAACAATATCAGGTTTTTGTTTTTTTGCATAATCAATTCCCTTCAAACATGCAAAACCATAGCCTTGACGGAGTTCATCCAAAACCGTTGCTCCTGCTTGGCGAGCAACTTTTGAGGTTTCATCGCTCGAATTATTATTTACTACAACTACCTCATCAACAATATCTTGCGGGATTTCGGCAATTACTTTATCAATAGATTTTGCTTCGTTAAAAGCAGGAATGATGACGATTATTTTCATTAAAATTATATTTCGACTGCAATTTAGGCTTTTTCTACATACACAAAGGTAAGCAAGCCGACAAATTACAATGTTCCCAAAAGAATTTTCCTCTTTTACTCCAACAAAAAGGGCAGAAAAACAACATTTCTCTAAAAAAAATACAAAAACGCTGCACAAGTTTTGCTTTTCAGAACTTGATTAGTTAATTTTGCACCTCGAAATAAAAGCATTCAAAATATTATTTCAGATTTTAATTTAAAAAATCTTCATAAATGGCTAATATCGGTAAAATCTCACAGATTATCGGACCCGTAGTGGACGTGAGTTTTGAAGGGGAGAGTTCACAAATTCCTCCAATTCTTGATGCTTTGTCTGTAACTAAGGCAAACGGTCAAAAAGTAATTCTCGAAGTACAACAACACCTTGGCGAAGACCGAGTTCGTGCCATTGCGATGGACGGAACAGAAGGGTTGCAACGTGGAATGGAAGTACTTCACTTGGGTTCGCCCATTATGATGCCTACTGGCGAAGAAATCAAAGGTCGTTTGTTCAACGTAGTTGGCGACGCTATTGATGGTCTTGGTGCAGTTACTACCAAAGGTATGTCTATTCACCGTTCTGCTCCTAAATTTGAGGACTTAGCAACATCAACTGAGGTACTTTTCACAGGTATCAAAGTAATTGACCTTTTGGCTCCTTATGTAAAAGGTGGTAAAATTGGTTTATTCGGTGGTGCGGGTGTTGGAAAAACCGTATTGATTCAAGAATTGATTAATAATATCGCCAAAGCTTATGCTGGACTTTCAGTATTTGCAGGTGTTGGTGAGCGTACTCGTGAAGGAAATGACTTGCTTCGTGAAATGATTGAATCTGGTATCGTGAAATACGGTGATAAATTCAAACATTCGATGGAGTCTGGTGGTTGGGATTTGAGCGTTGTAGATAGAGAAGCTTTGAAAGAATCACAAGCGACATTTATCTTCGGTCAAATGAACGAGCCTCCAGGAGCGAGAGCAAGAGTTGCCCTTTCGGGTTTGACAATTGCCGAACACTTCCGTGATGGAGATGGCGAAGGCAAAGGTCGTGATATTCTTTTCTTTATTGATAATATCTTCCGTTTTACTCAAGCGGGTTCTGAGGTTTCTGCCCTTTTGGGACGTATGCCTTCGGCGGTAGGTTATCAGCCTACATTGGCAACCGAAATGGGTACAATGCAAGAGCGTATTGCTTCAACAAAACGTGGCTCAATTACCTCAGTACAAGCCGTTTACGTACCTGCCGATGACTTGACTGACCCTGCTCCTGCAACAACATTTACTCACCTTGATGCAACAACTGTATTAAGTCGTAAAATTGCTGAGTTAGGTATCTATCCTGCGGTTGACCCTTTAGATTCATCTTCACGTATTTTGTCGGCAGAGATTTTGGGCGATGCTCACTACAATACGGCCCAACGTGTGAAGTTGATTTTGCAACGTTATAAAGAATTACAAGATATTATTGCAATCCTTGGTTTGGAAGAACTTTCGGAAGAAGATAGATTAACAGTATCACGTGCAAGACGTGTACAACGTTTCTTGTCTCAACCGTTTTTCGTTGCCGAGCAGTTTACAGGTTTGAAAGGAGTTTTGGTTGATATTAACGATACAATCAAAGGCTTTAACCAAATCATGGACGGAGATTATGACTACCTTCCAGAATCAGCCTTCAACTTAGTAGGAACTATCGAAGATGCTGTAATCAAGGGTGAGAAATTAATTGCAGAAGCGAACAAATAACTGAGATACGAAATATGAGATATGAGATATGAGAATGAAAAATTAGCTCTTATACTGTATCTCGAATCTTGAATCTCGCATCTGAAATAAGAAATGAATTTAGAAATAATTACTCCTGATAAAAAAGTTTATGCTGGTGTGGTTGACTCGGTAATTTTGCCGGGAAGTGGCGGTGGGTTTCAAATTTTGAAAGACCACGCTCCTATCGTTAGCACACTTGCGAAAGGAAACTTAGTCATCGAAGCAAACGGCAAAAAAGAAACTTTTGTTGTTGACGGTGGCGTTGTCGAAGTATCCAATAACAAAGTTTTGGTACTTGCTGAAGCCGTTTCGTAAAACTTTTTTACATCATAAAAAAACCACAAGTCGTAAGGCTTGTGGTTTTTTGTTTTACATGCAAAACGACGAACAGCAACATTCTTAATTCTACATTCTTAATTTTACATTCAAATCATTACCTTTGAAATAAAAAACAATCTTATGGATACGCCAAAAGAACTCAAACTTGCTGTGCTAATTGATGCCGATAATGTTCCGTATGCAAATATTAAAGGTATGTTGGAGGAAATAGCCAAGTATGGCACACCAACTTTCAAGCGTATTTATGGCGATTGGACGAATGTAAATCTTTCTGGATGGAAAAATGTATTACTTGAAAACGCCATTACGCCGATTCAACAATATAGCTATACCAAAGGCAAAAATTCCACTGATTCTGCCTTGATTATAGATGCAATGGATATTCTTTATACGGGCGGCGTTGATGGTTTTTGTATTGTGTCGAGCGATAGTGATTTTACGAGGTTAGCTACTCGGCTTCGAGAAGCGGGCATGAAGGTTTTTGGCATTGGCGAAAAGAAAACTCCTTCGCCGTTCATCGCTTCTTGTAATAAATTTATCTATATCGAGATTTTGAAAAAAGAAATTCGAGAACCTATTCCTGTTAAAGCAAATCAGAAAAAAACAACTAAGAGAAGTAAAAAACCAGCGGCAATCCTTGAGAAAACTATTGCTCAACAAGTGGTTGATATTATACCCGAGCCAACTCCTACGGTAGCAAAAATAGACAAAGATTTAATCAAACTGATATTAGATAGCATCAATGATATTGCCGAAGAAGACGGTTGGGTTTTTCTTGGTGTTTTGGGCAATTTAATTCCAAAAAAACAACCCGATTTTGATGCTCGAAACTTTGGTTATAAAAAACTTTTGGACTTAATTAAAGCCATTCCCGAAATTGAAATTGATAAACGCACAACAGGTGTAAATAATATTTCTCATTTTTTTGTACGAATAAAATAAAAGATGCAAATTCATGTTTTGAAATAACCTTCAACCCAAACTTATGAAACGCCAAGAATTTATTAAAAATATTTCTTTAGCTACTTTCTTGCTCGCTGATGGTAGTATTTTACCTGCTTTTGGTGAAGTGTTTTCTGCAAAAAAACCTCGTTTACGCTTCGTTGTCGCTTCCGATGGGCATTTTGGACAACCCAAAACCGATTATCAAAATTATTTTGAAACACTTGTCAAGAATGTCAATTTACAGCATAAGCAGCAAAAACTTGACTTTTGTGTCATCAATGGTGATATAATTCATGACCAAACAGATTTGCTCGCAACTGCCAAAAGTATTTTTGATGACTTTTTGATGCCTTATTTTGTTACGCAAGGCAATCACGACCACGCTACTCCCGAATATTGGGAACGCATTTGGGGCGTACCTCTCAACTATGACTATGTTTTAGGGAACAATGCCTTTTTATTCGGCACGACGTCCAACGCGGAAGGGAAATACTTGCCACCTGATATTCAATGGTTTAAGCAAAAATTAGATGAACATAAAAACAAAAAAAATGTCTTTATTTTTATTCATATCACTCCCGTAAAATGGACAGATAATGCAGTAGATTCTCCAGAATTTCAAGAGTTGATAAGGCAACATAAAAATGTAAGAGCCATTTTTAACGGACATGACCACGACCAAGAAGGAATAAAGACACAAGATGGTGTACCCTATTTGTTTGATGCCCATTTTGGTGGAAATTGGGGAACAGCCTACCGAGGTTTTCGTGTAGTTGAATTGCAAAGTAAAAACGCTCTTCTAACCTACATCATGAATCCTGTTACAAAAATAAATGAAGTTACCGTATAAATTTTTTGATACTATTCAACCTTTAAAAGCTAATTGCTAAAACTATGAACGAATATTTAACTCGCCGTAACTTTCTGAAAATCAGTGGATTAGCGACTGCTATCACTACATTTCCAGAAATTAGTTATGGCAAAAATGATGAAATAATTATTGGTCATAATAGCCACAAATATAAAGTTGTGGTTGGTTGGGGCATATTAGATGCAGGAAAAAACCCAGTAAACGATTGTCACGAAATGGTAGAAGATGCCAAAGGAAGACTAATAATGCTGGGCAACGAAACCAAAAACAATGTATTGATTTATGACAAATCTGGTAAATTGTTAGACACTTGGGGAACATCTTACCCCGGTGGGCATGGTCTCACGATTTTGAATGAAGGTAGCGAACAGTTTTTATTGATTTGCGATACTGACCGCCACCAAGTTATCAAAACTGATTTAACAGGAAAAGTCATTTTCAAGATTGATTACCCCAAAGAAACGGGTGTTTATGACTTCCCAACGCAGTTTAAGCCTACCGAAAGTGCAGTAAATCCTGCTAATGGCGATATTTATGTAACTGATGGATATGGTTTGAATTATGTAATGCAGTACGATTCAAAAGGCAAATATATTCGTCATTGGGGCGGAAATGGCAATGCAGACGACAAGTTTAATTGCAATCATGGCGTGGTGGTTGATACTCGAAACAAGCTTTCTCCTACCTTATTGATTACTTCTCGTATTGACAATTGCTGGAAAAGATTTACCCTTGATGGCAAATATCTTTCTACGATTCCTTTGCCCGGAACATTTATTTGCCGACCTGTTTTGAAAGGTGAAAACATTTATGGTGCCGCCTATCGCTCAACTGCGGGCGATTATCCAAACTCTGGTTACATAACAATTATAGATAAAAATGACCGTGTAATTTCTACTCCGGGGGGAAGCGAGCCAATTTATCAAAACAATAAATTGCAAGAACAACGCAAGCAAGACCCTTTCAAGATTTTTATGCACCCACATGATGTTTGCGTAGACTCTGACGAAAATATTTATGTAACTCAGTGGGCTTCTAAGAAAACCTATCCAATTAAGTTGGAGCGAGTTTAGCTTAGTGAAT
>NZ_JAYWCU010000068.1:0-14014 GCF_043780375.1 Emticicia sp.
ATAAAATTGTTCCACAAGGCATTTCTGCCGACCTGATTGCTACCAAATATGGCTATTCTCGCAATGATGTTGATACTTTTGCGGTAGAATCGGTTCGCCGTGCGGTAGCAGCTCAAAAAACCAAACATTATCAATCAATGGTTTCGGTACAAGACGAAATCGGTATTACGGTGCTTGACCGTGATGAGGGTATTCGTCCAGATACAACTATTGAATCTTTGAGCAAACTAAAACCTGCCTTTGAAATGATGGGCGGCATGGGACTTGATGCTTTGGCTTTGATGAAATACAACGATTTGGTAAATATTAACCACGTGCATCATGCAGGAAATTCTTCTCAATTGACCGACGGTTCGGGAGTTTTATTGATTGGAAGTAAAGAGATGGGAATTAAATTGGGTTTGAAACCTCGTGCAAAAATAAAAGCATTTGCTATTGTTGGCTCTGAACCAACAATTATGCTCACGGGACCAGTTCCTGCCACCGAAAAGGTATTGAAAAGAGCAGGAATGTCAATCAGTGATATTGATTTATTTGAAGTAAATGAAGCTTTTTCGGCAATTCCAATGCTATTTATGGAAAAATTTGGCGTTGACCATTCAAAAATCAATGTCAATGGTGGAGCAATTGCTTTAGGACATCCGCTTGGAGCAACTGGGGCGATTCTTTCAAGCTCATTGATTGACGAAATGGAAAACTCTAATAAATCAACCGGACTCGTAACGCTTTGTATTGGTGGCGGAATGGGAATTGCAACAATATTTGAGAGAGTTTGAGAAGTCAATAGACGATATTCCGCAATAAATTAAGTACAAAAAAGGTTCTCGAAAATTATTTTCGAGAACCTTTTTTTACTATAAGTAGTTAACTATCAAACTTTTATCTCAAATCTACAACTTCTACGCCTGGATATTTTTTCTTATCAAAAGTAAACATTTTATCGTCGGCAGGAGCATTTGGTGAAAACTTATCTACACGAAAAACGGTACGTTTACCATTTTTATCCCAAACTTTCCAAGATTTTACTGACTTATCTTTCTTATCAATTTTTATCTGAACTTTGGCTACTTTGCTTGATTTATCTTCTGGTGAAAGCTCTACTACTTCATAAAACTGGCTTCCTTCTTTTACTTCTTCCAAGAAAACATATTTATAGCCTTTTTTATAAATTGTATAAATTTTAGTTGGAGAAAGTTCTTCCATTTCAGCAGGATTAAACTCAGTTACATTACATTCATTGGTTTCTTTTACATAAGTATAAAGGTCTTTTCCGTTAGCAAAAACCTCTTGTCCAGCCATTTTTAAGCGAAATTTTGCACCTTTCACGGTTACATCTCCTTTATAACTTTCGGTCAATTTTGCGTTTGTCCCTTCTACACCATAAGTAAATGCCGCACTAAACGATTTCATGGTTTGGTATTTTTTGCTCATTTCGTCTAAAATTGCCGTAGCTTTTTTGTCTTTTTGAGCAATAGCTAAGCTACTGACTATCAGTAAATTAGCAATTACAATAAGTGTTTTTTTCATTTTTATATAAGGTTAATTTCGTATTGTATAGTTTAAACGAGATTTCTATGGAAAAGATTAATAACAACCTACTATATTATCTGTTATTAAAACAATTAAGACGCAAAATTAATTCAAAAGGTTGTTTTTACCTCAATTTTCTTAGCATCTCTTCTAAATGTTCCATATCTTTTATCAAAACCTCGCGGGCTTTACTGCCTTCAAATGGCCCAACGATTCCTGCACCTTCCAATTGGTCGATAATTCTTCCCGCTCGATTATAGCCTAACTTCATTTTTCGTTGAATCAACGAAGTGCTGCCTTGTTGGTGCGAAACCATCAATCGTGCTGCATCTTCAAACATCACATCAAGCTCGGAGGCATCAAATTCAGCAGTTTCTCCTTCTTCTTCTCCATAGAATTCTGGCAATAAATAAGCCGATTCGTAAGCTCGTTGGCTACCGATAAACTCACAAATGTCTTCAACTTCTGGCGTATCTACGAATGGACATTGCAAACGCACCATGTCCGACCCCATGGAAAGAAGCATATCTCCATTACCCACCAATTGCTCTGAGCCACCCGTGTCTAAAATAGTTCGTGAGTCAATTTTTGACGTAACTTTAAACGACAATCGAGCAGGGAAGTTTGCCTTAATCAAACCCGTAATTACATTGACTGATGGACGTTGAGTAGCCACAATTAAATGAATACCAATAGCACGAGCCAACTGAGCCAAACGGGCAATTGGTTGCTCTACTTCTTTACCTGCGGTCATCATCAAATCTGCCAACTCATCAATAACAAGTACAATATATGGCAAATAACGATGTCCTTTTTCAGGATTTAACCTTCTTTGAATAAATTTAACGTTATATTCTTTGATATTTCGCACACCCGCATCTTTCAGCAAGTTATAGCGATTATCCATTTCTATACAAAGTGAGTTGAGGGTATAAACAACTTTTTTAGTATCGGTTATAATTGCCTCCTCAGCATTGGGTAGCATTGCCAAGAAATGCCTTTCGATTTTGTTATAAAGGGTAAGTTCAACTTTCTTAGGGTCAACTAATACAAATTTTATTTGAGCAGGATGTTTTTTGTAGAGCAACGATGTGAGAATAACGTTCAAACCAACTGATTTTCCTTGACCCGTAGCTCCTGCCATGAGCAAGTGAGGCATTTTTGCCAAATCAGCAACAAAAATTTCATTTGAAATCGTTTTTCCAAGAATAATTGGTAATTCAAAGTTGTTTTTCTGAAACTTTTCACTCGAAATTACCGATTTCATCGTTACCATTTCACGGTTTTTGTTCGGTACTTCAATACCAATCGTACCTTTTCCTGGCATCGGAGCAATGATACGAATACCCAAAGCAGCCAAGTTTAGGGCAATATCATCTTCTAAATTTTTGATTTTTGAAATACGAATGCCTGCTTCTGGTACTATTTCATAAAGTGTTACAGTTGGTCCAATCGTGGCTTTGATGCTTGCAATTCCAATCTGAAAATTACGCATCGTTTCAACGATTTTGTTTTTATTTGCCTCCAATTCTTCTTCAGTAACTTTACTTCCTGCATTGTTATATTCACTCAAAAGCGAGAGCGGAGGATATTGATAATTGCCCAAATCGAGCGTTGGGTCGAACAAACCAAAGTCTTTCAATACTTTTTCATTGACACCGTCATCATCCAAATCGTTTTCTAAAACATCCTCTAATTCATTTTTGGTCGTATCTTCAACAATAAAAGTCGGTCCACCTTTAAATGGCTCATTTGGCAAAGTATTCTTTTCTTTTTCCAAATTTTCTATCTCCAATTTTAAGCCATTGGGCGATATTACATTTTCTCCAAACGGTCTTGGCACACTGATATCATCTTTCAAGAAATCAATTTTATCAGTTTCTTTATTAACAGTAGTAGTATTTCTAAAGGCATTTCCTTCCATTTCTTCTTCTTCATCCTCATCGTCTAGGCTAACGGCTCGACGAATACGCTCCGTTGCGACATCATCAAGTGGGTCTCGTTTGAAATATGTGGCAAAAAACCAATCATCAATTTTTGTATAACCATGAAAGAAAATCAACCATGCAGCCAACATCAATAAAATGATTAAAATTCCGCCCCAACCGATAGCTTGATGAAAAAATTGATTGACAGTATAACCAATTCCTCCGCAGACAATTCCTGCAGTTAAATCAAATAACGAAGCAAAATAGCCCAAGAAAATACTTGCCCAAAAAATATAAAAAACACTGGCAAGCGTGAAACTATTGAAATTTTGAGGGAGTAAATCTTTTTTCCAAACTAAGCGATAACCTGCCCAAAATACAACAGGTAACCAGCCAAAAGCCGCTAAACCAAACCATTGAAAGATAAAAAAATGAGAAAGTTTTGCACCCATCAAACCCATCGCATTTCGAGCTTTTCGATCGGGTTGCTCAATAGAAGTCCAAAAAGTTCGCTGAACAATATCTTGATCGGCATCACCTGTAAATAGGTACGATACAAATGAGAGAAACAATATTACGGACAAAATCAGCAAAAAAACACCTAAAGCAAGCATGTAGCTATCTTTGCTTACATTAAACTCAATGGCTTTTTGATTTATACCACTTTTAGCTCCCGAAGAGCTACGAGGTGTATTCTTGAGTGGTTGTTTTTTGCGAAAAGTATTACCTGACATCTTTATGGAGTAGGAAAGCGATATGTTTTAAAGACAAATATAGAAATTTTACTATAAATATTCTCAAAAAGGAAACAATTTTGAGTTTTATTACTTTTTTTTACCAAAGGTTTCTTACTATCTTTGTTGTTATACGTAATATTTCAAACAAAAATGTCTAAAAAAAAATCGTTAAAAAGCAGAACTGAAAATACCCTCTCCTCTTCTGATATTAATTTTATAAAGCACAATGCCACAAGTTATACATTGGGGCAATTAGTTGGCCGCTTAGGTCGTTCTGAAAATACGATAAAAAAATACTTGAAGCTTCTTGACTTGGAGACATTGGAAGTGTCAATGATTTCTTCAGCTGCAATTTTTTGAATTTGTTGAAAACAAAAATCCAAGCAAAACCTATTTAGTGACCCTAAGTATCATTTGTCAATTATCGACCATCATCTATTGACAATCGTCTATAAATAAAGATGTCTTCACACCATATTGTTAGAGAAAAACAAGAGCCTGCTCTTATCATTGCTAATGGCGAAAGTTGCAGTTTTGAACTACTCGGGCAACTGCTCGAATGGAGTCCGTTTGTGGTAGTTCTTGATAGTGCAATTCACCGTGTAATGTCGCTTGGAATTAAGATAGATGTACTTCTTGGGGATTTTGACAAAGACCTTAATTTGATTGAAATTAAACAAAATCAATACCCAATTGAGATTATTCATACCCCCGACCAAGATAAAACAGACTTGGAAAAAGCCTTCGATTTTCTGATAGAAAGAGGCTTTCCTGCGGTCAATGTTGTGTGGGCAACAGGTCGTCGAGCCGACCACTCAATTACGAATATGACCAATATTGTTCGTTACAAAAGTAAACTTCAAATTGTTATGATTGATGATTTTTCAGTCATTTACCCCCTCCTACCAACCCCGCATATATTCGAAAAATGGTTCGCAAAAGGCTTCCAAATTTCACTTATTCCGATAGGAATCGCAAGCAATATTAACACTAAAAATCTACGCTATTCTCTTGATAATCAGAACCTTACGCTTGGGTATCGCTCTGGAAATAGTAATGAATCAGCTGAAGACGGAATTGTTCAGATTTTTTATGAATCTGGCGACTTATTACTCATGGAATGCCATGATTAATTATAGTTTTTTCAATGTGGATAACTTTTTCAGAATTTATTTTTTTTTCTGAAAATTAAATATTTACATTTGTCAATGTGAAAAATTACCCAACCACTTCTATAAAACAGCCCCTTGTTAAGAAAAGTTTTTAAAGAATTTGCCACTATGTGGATAACTTTTTTATTTCACTTTTCTAATCCACAGATTAAGTAACTGATTGATTATTAGGACTTAATAATTTCTTAACATTACACTTTTTCAGTATTGGTAATTACGTATAGAATTTTGATTTTTAAATACCTTGACTATTTATTAATTTTACAATTCATCTTAGAATAAAAAATAGTATTCCGAGAAATTAAGACTACTATTTAAAATCTTAAATATCTAACCCTAAAAGTGACTGGCAGTCACGCAAATATAAAAGTAAAGTACAGTATTGAATCCCAATCAAGACCATTTTTGGTCTCCTGAAAACTTGTTGTGAACTTCAAAAATCCTTAACACAAAAAGGCTGCCTTATGTACGTAATCAAAAGAGACGGACGCCGCGAGTCGGTAAAGTTCGACAAAATCACAGCTCGTATTGAGCGACTCTGCTATGGTTTAGAACCAGCATTTGTCCAACCCGTTGAAGTTGCCATGAAAGTTGTAGCTGGTATCTATGATGGTGTAAGTACATCAGAATTAGATAGCTTAGCTGCCGAAACCGCTGCTTCAATGACAACAAAGCACCCTGATTATGCTGTTTTAGCAGCTCGGATTGCTATTTCAAACCTACACAAAAACACACTCAAGTCGTTTTCGGGTACAATGAAGATGTTGCACCAATATACCGATCCGAAAACTGGTCAAAATGCTTCACTCATTGCCAAAGACACCTGGAAAGTGATTCAGAAACACGCCGCTTTGCTTGATTCTGCTATTATTTATGACCGTGATTTTGGTTATGATTATTTTGGTTATAAAACCCTTGAGAAATCATATTTATTGAAACTTCATGGCAAAATCGTCGAGCGTCCACAGCACATGCTCATGCGTGTAGCTGTTGGTATTCATGGTGAAGATATTGACCGTATAATTGAAACTTACGAGCTACTTTCAGAGCGTTGGTTTACGCATGCCACTCCCACATTATTCAATGCAGGTACACCAAAACCTCAACTATCTTCTTGTTTCTTGCTAACAATGAAAGACGATAGTATTACTGGCATTTATGAAACTTTAGCTCAAACGGCTCAGATTTCACAATCTGCTGGCGGAATTGGTCTGGCTATTCATGATATTCGTGCAACAGGTTCTTATATCAAAGGCACAAACGGAACTTCCAATGGCATCGTACCAATGCTACGTGTTTTCAATGATACGGCTCGCTACGTTGACCAAGGTGGTGGAAAAAGAAAAGGTTCTTTTGCGATTTATATCGAACCACATCATGCTGATATTTTTGAATTTCTGGATCTAAAGAAAAATCACGGAAAAGAAGAACTTCGTGCAAGAGATTTATTTTACGCACTTTGGATTTCGGATTTATTCATGAAGCGTGTAGAAGCCAATGAGAGTTGGTCGTTGTTCTGCCCACATGAAGCTCCAGGTTTGTCGGATTGCTATGGTGATGAGTTTGAAAAATTGTACGAAAAGTACGAATTAGAAGGCAAAGCACGCAGAACTATCAAGGCACAAGACCTTTGGTTTGCCATCATGGAATCTCAGATTGAGACTGGCACGCCTTATATGTTGTATAAAGATGCAGCAAATAAAAAATCGAACCAAAAGAACTTAGGAACGATAAAATCGTCGAATCTTTGTACTGAAATTATCGAATATACTGCTCCTGACGAAGTTGCCGTTTGTAATTTGGCATCAATTGCTTTGCCAAAATACATTGTGAAAGATGAAAAAACTGGTTTCTTGAAGTTCGACCATCAGAAATTATATGAAGTTACGAAAGTAATTACCAATAACCTCAATAAGGTAATCGATGTAAATTATTACCCAGTACCAGAGGCCGAGCGAAGTAATCTTCGTCACCGTCCGATTGGTTTGGGTATTCAAGGCTTGGCTGATGCTTTTATTTTACTCAGAATGCCTTTTGAATCTGACGAGGCTCGTCAGTTGAACAAAGATGTTTTTGAAACGATTTATTACGCTGCCATGGAAGCTTCGATGGAGTTGGCAGTGAAAGATGGACCTTATCCAACTTGGGCAGGTTCACCAATTTCGCAAGGTATTTTCCAATTTGATATGTGGAACGTAACGCCAGAATCTGGTCGTTGGAACTGGGAATCGTTGCGTGAGAAAGTAATTAAAAATGGTGTAAGAAATTCATTGTTGGTTGCTCCAATGCCAACGGCTTCTACAAGTCAGATTTTGGGTAATAACGAATGTTTTGAGCCTTACACTTCAAATATTTATACTCGTCGTGTACTCTCGGGCGAATTTGTGGTAGTAAATAAGCACTTGTTGAAAGATTTAGTAAAAATTGGCTTATGGAACGACATCATGAAAAACAAGTTGATTTCTGCTAATGGTTCGGTGCAAGCGATTCCAGAAGTGCCTCAAAACTTGAAGGATTTGTATCGTACAGCTTGGGAAATTAAGCAAAAAACTATCGTAGATATGGCAGCCGACAGAGGTGCATATATTTGCCAAAGTCAGTCGTTGAATATCTTTATGGAGAATGCCAACTTCGGAAAACTAACTTCTATGCACTTCTATGCTTGGAAAGCAGGTTTGAAAACAGGTATGTATTACTTACGTACAAAAGCCGCTTCTGACGCTGTGAAGTTTACGGTTGATAGACAAGCGATTGCCGAAGTAATGCCAGCAACCTCAATAGTAGAAGAAAAACCATTAGATTATGCTAAATATGCCGAAGAACAAACTGCAAAGGCAACCGCAGCAGCCTCTTTTGTAAGCGAAGAAGAGTATCAATATGCAGCAATGCAATGTTCACTCGATGACCCAGAAGGTTGCGAGATGTGTGGTTCATAAGGGATTCCGACTTTGCTCTTTCTTAATATAAAATCACTGCAAAACCACCTCCCAAGGGTGGTTTTGTTGGTTTATAGAGCAGAATATTGTCTTTACTAAATTATATCACCGCTAAATAACTTTTTTTTTAAACATTTGGATTTGAAATTTAGAAGTACTACTATTGAGCATTGTAAAGAATAAAATTTACTTTTGCTGATATTACACTTATGAAAAAAATAATCTCTTTTAAAGATGAATATGCATACACAACACAACACAACACAACACAACACAACACAACACTAATCTTATCATACTGCCAAGAGAACACTATTTTTATGTTCATTTGATAGACCTTATTTCCCCTCTTTATCCAAAAATTGAAGCCTCAAAACTTCAATCTTTATCTACCTGTTCTTACAAATATTTTAAATTCCTACTAAGCTTTGATGATTTTATAGACTCCAGGAATGATACATCAGAAGTTCAAATGTCTAAATTTATCAATCTGAAAGATGGGTTTACGCATTATGAACAAGCTATTTGTGGCTTGGCTTATTTATTTTCTACTGAAAGTAGTTTTTGGTTTTCTTTTCAAAAATGTAAAGATGCTTATTTCAAAACGGTTCTTTCCGAAAAGCAACTTTCTCATGCAAAATCTTCAATTGACGAATCACTTTTTGAAAAAATAGCTAAAGGCAAATCTGCTATTTGTTTGAATGCTGTTTATGCCATACAAGTTTTAGCTGAAAACTATAATTTTGAGCTAAAACTCATCGAATTGGTCAATCAAATTCATATTGCTTTTCAATTATTAGATGATATTGATGATTTCAAAAAAGATATTCACGAAAACCAATGGACTTATCCGCAATATCTTTTACAAGAATATTTAGCTAAAAATGACCTAAAAGACATTGATACTACCTTCAAACACAAGTATTTATACATTTCGGGCATTGCAGAAACTAATCTACAAAAAGCAATTACTCATTTTAATAATGCCAAACATATTGCCACAGATTTACAATTATCTGAATTAGAAAATTATATTCAAAAACAAATAGGCAATGTAGAATTTCATGAGCAAGAAATTAAATTTCTGCACGAAAAAACAAGAATAAAAGCACAAAAAAGTCAAGCTTTTGTAGAAAATAATGATTTAGAAAAAAGCATACTAAATGGCATCAATTATTTAGAGTCAAACCTTGAAAATACCTTTACTTGGTCTGATTTTATGACAAGTGCGGGTGCTGGAAAGGCATGGATAACAGGATTCGTGGGTATGAATTTAGCCGAAATAGATAAAGAATTGCCTTTTTTGAAGAAAGTTGCTAATAAAATTCAAGAAAATCTAAGCGATTTTCTTTCGTACAATCAAAGTGTTTTTCAAGATGGTGATTCAACTAACTTCCTTGTTGGTTTTTTACAACAAATGAATTTGCCTAACCAAGAAATTGAACAACTTTGGCAGAAGTTTATAGACCCTGATGGTGGCTGGGTAACTTATCGTGATGCCGAAGAATTGTATAAACGCTTAGAATTACCCAAAGAAATTTCGGTTGATGCTTGGCTTTCTTCCAAGATTTGCGTGTCGGCTGTTGCTTGTTATGTATTGAGCTCTTTTGAAAATCACTCAATATTTGAGAAAACTGCCGAATTTTTGATAAAAAACATTAAAAATGAGCATTGGAAATCTTATTGGTGGACAAGTTCGGTTTATTCAACTTCCTATTCGATTTTGGCTTTGTGTAGCCATGAACAATACAGAAATATTTGTCAAAAACCAGTAGAATGGTTATTAAGCCAACAAACAGAAAGCGGTTTTTGGATAAATCCAAGAGATAAGCAAGCCAATGCTTTTTATACTTCTTTGGCTCTCAAAGCCTTGATTGTTTATGATAAAGAGATTTTTTCTAATGAAATTCAAAAAGGTATTGATTGGATTTTGAGCGTACAAATGCAAGATGGCAGTTGGCAAACCAATCGGATTTTACAAATTCCTGCCACCGATGTTGCACACCCCGAAAATGTAAGTAGGTGGCGGAATAGTTCTTTTGGTGTGAATTGCATAACCGATGACCATAATAGAGTTTTTACGACAAGTGCAGTGGTAAATTGTTTGGCAACCTATAAAAAACTAACGCAATGTTGATAAAAGAAGGTTATACTGTTCATTCATGGGACAATGAAAAATGGGTAATCAATAGCCCCGAAGGGAGAATTTTTTTGATAAACGAAGTAACTTTTAAGTTATTCCATATTTTAGAAAATAGTCAAACGTTTGATGAAGCACACCAAGCCTTTGAAAGCGAGTTTTTGATAACTCTTTCTTTGGAAGGTTTTCGACAACATCTTTCAAAAACCATTGGTGGGTTTGGTATTTTGACTGACGATTTTGAGGTGGCTCGTCCATCAATGAAAAACAGATATTTGAAGTTAAAAGTGCAAATAATTAATGCAAAAATCGCTGGTTTTTTGGCAAAACCTCTTACCATTTTCTATCATCCAAAGTCTTTTTGGTATATTTTGGCTTCGTTTGTTGCCTTTATTTTTTCTGTATTTTTGAATACTACTCAAAAAATTGAATTGACAGCATCGCAAATGTCGATTGTTGTAGGTTTATTTTATTTGTCTATGCCGATTCACGAATTGGGGCATATTGCTGCTTGTAAAGCATATAATTTGAAACATGGTGGCATTGGCTTTGGATTTTATTTTGTGTTGCCTGTAATGTATGCCGACATCACAAATATTTGGACAGCTAATAAAGAAAAACGCATCATAGCCAACATGGGAGGCATTTTTAGTGAAATACTTTACGCAAGTATATTATTGATATTGTATTTGATTACACACAATCCGATATTTTTTGTAACGGGAATATCATTGGGTACGATGGTAGTTTGGGAGTTTAATCCTTTTGTAAGATTTGACGGCTATTGGATTTTATCAGACCTTACAAATACACCAAACTTAATAAAAAAATCAAAGGCTATTCTAAAAACTGTTTACAAAAGGCTTCGAGCAAGTACTAGACTGTTTTTGACAAAAAACGAAGTTTGGCTATTTGCTTATGGTCTGATAAATACAGTTTTTTTTATTGCCTTTATGGTTTTTACAATTTATAGTTTTAGGACGTACATCGTTTTATTCCCTCAGTTGATATATGGAGTGCTAAGTAAGTGGTTGAGTGGAAATTTTGATGTAAGTAATGTTAATCGTCAGTTTTTGTTTATTCTGACCTTTTATATATTATTTCTTAGGTTTTGCGTGCAAAATCTCTCAAAAATACCTCGAACTTGGCTTAAAAGGGTGAGCTAAGGCGAGCATTAAATCACACCCTAAATTTTTAAACAATTAAATTTTATGCAACATTCACAAACAAATGAAGCATTGCTTCAACATTTTCAAGTAGAAGAACTTGAAGAAAGATTAGAGAACAAGTGGACTTGCTATTGTCCAGTGGAAAGCACAGACCCATATTCAGGTTCTCCAACAACAGATTACGTAGAGTGTCCGTGTTGATGTTTTTTGGTAATGGGGGAGTTAATTTACTCCCTCAGCACTAAAATTAAGTTGCTTTGTAACGTGTAAATAATAAACTGGCTCTTTTTAATTTTATTAAATTTCTGATAATCAGCGACTTACAAAGTTATTTCAAATCAATTAGACCAACTTATTATTTACCTGTTACTTTACTATTTTTTCGTCTAAAAAAACATAAACACTACTAAAATTATGCAAATAGCATCTCAAAAAAAACTATTATTACTAATATTTATTTTAGTATCTATTCAAGTCCAAGCTCAAATAAAAATTAATGGTGTTGTTTTGGATAGTTTAACTCATCAACCAATACCAGATTTGAGTATTTTAGATTTTCAAAGTAACAAAGGAACGATTACAAACGAAAATGGCGAATTTGAGATTATTGTGAGTGCATTACCAGTAAAAATATTATTTAGTCATGTAAGCTACAAAAAAACACTAAAATTGGTAATTTCTGAAAATTTAGGCGAAATATATGTACCATTAGCAATTATAAATCTCTCCGAAGCTAAAACAGAAAACCCAGCACTAACATTACTAAATGCTGCCATAAATAAAGTGATGAGTGATACTATTAACAGGTATCCGTGTCGTGCTTTTTATCAAAAAACATCAAAAGAAGGGAATAATAGCACAAATATCAATGAAATTTACTTCGATGGATTATGGAGTCAATTGGGTATTACCAAGTGGTTACCAACCAACGCTCGCTATGCAAGTAAAGAAAATAGTTCTTTCAAATTTCAAAACATTACAAGCTCTGTTTTTTATCATTCTGGTTCATCAAGTAAAAATATATATTTACCTTTTTCTTATAGAAATGAGAAAAACATATTTAATTTAAAAATAGTAAAATTTATAAATTATGGAACAGATGATGAAATTGCAGAAATAATTTGCACTCCTAAATTGAAAGAAAATTACTTTTTTGAAGGAGTTATCTACATAAAAACAAAATCAGATAATATTGTCAAAATATCTGGTGAAATGCATTATCCAAATCCTACTCCAAAAAAAATAAAAAATCCATACGATACCTATACAATTAATTTTAAAGAGAATAAAAACGGTTTTTCAGTTTTAGATAACCTCACTTTTATTAAAACAATAACACTTTCTGGCATACCTGACAAGAAAATTGTAGAATCAGCAAAATTAATTATCTACGAGTATGATAATGCTATTGATACTAAAAACATGACGAGTGCTTTTGTAAACAGTGATTTAGATTTAATCAAAAACATACCTTATAACCTTCAATTTTGGGAAAATAACGCTGTAATAAAGCGGTCGAATATTGAAAAATCTTTGATAAAATCTTTTGAAAATAGTAGAGGTTTTGAAAGTAATTTTATAAACAAAAAATAGTTTCAAATAAAATTCTAATGAGAAAAATAAACCTAACAAGCGTCATCTTATCAATCATCTTAGCACTAATCTACTTAATTTCGGGCATAGCAAAAGCGGCAGATATTAATGGCTTTGGCGATATAATTGTGAAGTATGGCTTTCCAAAACTCTATGTACTCGCCCCTGTCATTACATTTATCGAAATTGTGCTGGCTTTTGCTTTGCTATTATTTTGGAATACTCGTGAAGTTGCCTTGTTTTCGTTTGGTTTTATTATTTCTCTTTCGATTATATTTTTAATAGGACTTTTATTCTTAGGTATTGAAGATTGTGGTTGTTTGGGTAGTTTTTATCAAATTCCAGCATGGCTTTCTCTTCTACGCAATCTTTTTATGATTTTTGCCTCTTATTGGCTTTATAAAAATGCGATTGAATTTAAAAGTAATAAATTTGAAATAGCAAAACCTATTATTGCTTTTGGCTTGGGTTTAGTTACGCTCTTTGTTACAGGCTTTGAAATGAAAGAAACTTACTATGAAGTCAGTTATACACAAGGAGATAAAATAAAGAATACATTTTTAGAAGAATATGAGCAAAGTGATGACACAAAAAGGCTTATTTTTATCTTTAGTCCTCGCTGTGGGCATTGTAAAAAAATAGCCCCAACGCTAAATAACCTTTTAAAGCAGAAGAAATATGATGAGATAATAGGACTATATCCAAAAGAAATAAGGTGTACCCAATAGTTTAGACAGTATTTTTACTATTGTTGTTGTAAATTTTCTTTTTTTGCTTCTTTTTTTCTTTTGTTAATTGCTGTGGAAAAG